>CAZUYZ010000212.1:0-2881 GCA_964624365.1 uncultured Puniceicoccaceae bacterium | reverse complement strand
ACGGTGGCGTCAGACCACACCGCTCCTGTCACAGACAATAAAGGAGCAAAACCGAGGTTCAACAACCAAACACAAAACCGTCACTGGGTGTTTGCATTTAACAACTACACAGAAAACGACTACAATCAAATAAAGACTTCGTTTGAGAATTCTCCCGATGTAGTCAGTGCCATTGTCGCTCGTGAGATTGGCGAATCTGGAACTCCACATCTTCAAGGTTATTTTCATTTCAAGGGTGTGAAACGTCAGCAAGCCTGTTTCAAATTCCTGGGCTATGACATTCCCCGCTTTCATTTAACTCCGAGCGATCCGAAGGTCCATCCACCATTGAAAGCCTTCCGATACTGCATGAAAGACGGTGATTTCTATGTAGTTGGTAGAAACCTCGATGAAAATGCTCGTTTAAAATCGAAAAGGTCGAAGGGTAGCAAATCCGGCAGTGATGAGTATCACGAATTAACTCAAATGATCAAAGAAGGCAAAATTCGTACATTCGAACAAGTGCGCGAGCAAAATCCCGAACTAGCAGCAAGGCACGACGAATACTGGCGTGATCAGATCGTGACGTGGAAGCCCAAACCCACTCCCAAGGTGCATGCATACCGTCCATGGCAAGCAATGCTATGTGAGAAACTCGAAGAACCCTTCAATGACCGCAAGGTCATTTTCGTTGTTGACCGCAAAGGGGATGCCGGAAAGACCTGGTTCATGGAACAATACTGTTTCAGGGAAAAGAAAATCAGCATCCGTTTAGGTGCTGAGAAGCGCAGAGATCTATCGTACAACTTCGTCAACAAAGTGATTGACAATGGCGACCCCGACGTTTTCTTCATGAATGCGGCTCGGGCTCGAGGTGAGTACGTTTCTTATGCCTTTTTAGAAGACGTCAAGGATGGGGTGATCGAGGCAGCAAAGTTCAAAAGCAAGACACTTCACGTTTCAAAGAGACCGCATGTTGTCGTGATGATGAATGAATTTCCAAAGAAGGATCTAAGCCAGAAGGGTTTGTCAGATGATCGTTACATTTATTTGGTCATCAGTGAAGATGGGCAATCAGGCAAATGGATTGAAGGCTACACAGATCCCTACAAGCTCGAAACCACTCCGTATGAGAAGATCCAGGAGACGATTCAGCCTCGTCTTCCTAACAAGCTTCAAGACAAACTCAACAGAGCCTTTGCAGCCTGCTTCTCAACACCAGAACAGACTGTGAAGGAAGATGACATTGAGAACGCCTTGGTGAGCGCGATCCGTTCATGGAAAAAAAATCCGCAGCGTCCTCCGCTTAAATTATGACAAAATTTAGGTGTTTGCATTTTGGCAAATCAGGCAGCGGCAGGCTAATCGGTGAACGACTGGCAAAAGTTATGAATTTGCAAGTGAACCTACTCGTGAACCAGCTCGTGAAACAACCTAGTGAACAACCATCACGACCAGACATTTAGTAGAACCCGCAATGTCATTTAGTGAATGTGACCCTTAATCCACTACCATCTCCCTTCTTAGTTGAATCCTCCATGGATTCCAGCAAAATCCGCACTACAAGCTTCGGATCCCCTGCAAACGACTTAAGTTTCCCGGTGTGACCAGTCGTGCCTGGTGCCACTGGAAGTCTTCCGATGACCTTCAAACCCCGATCCACGTGAAGCAATCGACAAAGGGAAACCATGTCACCAAAATAAGATGGTTTGCAGCTGCTAAACTTCCCACCGATTAATTTTTTTGCATAAGGTGTTGTGCACGGTGAATTCAAGTTAACATATCCCTTAATTGACAAATGATTGGGTCCCGAGTCCTTTGCGATGCATGAGAACTTGGCCTTGTGTTCGAACAACCTAGTCAAATAAACAATGCTCTGTTTTCGTTTTTCCTCTGCCCAGTCCCGGCTGCGAATTGACTTTCCGCCGTTCTCTTTGAAGTTGTAATTGAAATAAAGGGTGAATGTGTACTGTTTGGTGGTCATCTCATAAATTTGCTTTCCGTGGATAAAATTTTATGTTCTTAACAAAGTTTGATCGTGTAGAAAAGATTTATGAGTACAATGACCGCAGCAGTTTTCTACTGTCCCAGTCCACCTGATGAGACTTCTCATCTGTTAAATAGGATTTGGAAAGAAGAAAACGTCCGGCATATGATCTATGTAAAACGCACGAGTTCAAGAGGCAATTCATACATAAGAGGCTTGATCGTTTCAGCCGACAACGTCATCCCGCTACCATCTGAATTATTTGAGATCCGCCATCTTCCAGACGAGCAAATTGAACCCATCTTGCAAGACTTCCAAGAGGAAATCGCCCATGAAAGGAATGGCACCGAGTATTCTTGATCTTAATTAAATTAATTAATTTAAATTAATCCTCACAGACTAGACGTCACGGGACTCAAATCCCCACTGTGGATGTTTCTATTTCCCGTTAGAACCTCCCTGAGTCCCGAGTGAAAGAACGGCGACTTGTCCCTGACGATGAACTGTTCTAATGCATCAACGCCAATCACGGGCATGTCTGCAGACAACCCCACGAGCCCCGTCTCCAAAGCCACATCAAATTGAGTCACTATTTTGACCGTGCTGTGACCGTCTGAGGTGTATCTCTTGGAGATGTTTGCCCTTTGATTTGTTAAGATGTACGTGCTAAATCCCAGGTCGGATGTTGCGACGACCTTGACAACAATGATGAATGTGAGAGGGTCTGGCAAATCACCCCATTCCAAGCAGTGTTTGTGATTGATCTTGAAGAAAGTCAACATAGTAATTTTGTGTCCGTCGGGAAGCCCTCCTTGCTCTCATCCGTTAGACGTTGAATAGAACTTCTGTTAGAATGCAAGCCAGCCGGGCCTCCTGTAACGAAGCCCTCACATTTCGTTACTAGCTTCTCGAAAG
>CAZUYZ010000211.1:0-6863 GCA_964624365.1 uncultured Puniceicoccaceae bacterium | reverse complement strand
TTACAAAAAGTGGAATTTTGACAGAGCTCCCAATGAAGCAACATTGTGCACTTTTCCAACAGGTGTTGGCGGCGTGGTTTACGTTCCTGGATCTTTGGATGATTCGGTATTAGACAAGGAGACTTTTTTAAAACTCGCACCAAATTCAGATGATGTCTGGCTGAAAGCAATGTCACTTAAAAAGTCCGTCAAGTGTCGCAAAGCTCAAATTCAGTCTGCATTCACTCAAAAGGCAGTTTCAATACCCGGATCACAGGTTATTTCACTTAAGCGAAATAACAAGAACCGGCGAACTGGCAATGATCTGGCAATTTCAAAGGTTTTTGAAAAATATAATCTTTATCCGGTTATCAATGCTTTGAGCTAGATGTTCAGTTGCTGCCGTCGTCTGTATTCAAGCAACCCGTATCAATTTTCTATAAGCAGATTCCAGCTTTGGTAAGACTGCATCCTGATAATACTTTTTGCGGTATAGTTCTAATGCTCTTTGAGCACGTTCAAATGCCTGATCGGGATCGCGAACACAATTTTCCATAGCGCTTGAAAGCTCTTGGACTGAATCGATCTCAACAAGGCGGGCAGCGCTTTCGTCCAATACTTCACTGGGTCCCTTAGTGCGCGTTGAAATAATTGGTACTCCACGGGCCATTGCTTCTAGCATGACGATTCCAAAAGGTTCGTCTAAAGAAGGCAGTACGAAAAGGTCTGCCTGATCCAGAGCTGCCGTAACGTCATCAATCCAAACGCCTAGTCGAACATTATCCTGAATCTTCAATTCGTTGGCAAGTGATTCAAGGGCAGTTAGTTCTTCTCCTTGTCCACCTATTGTTAACTGGGCATCGATATCAGAATCCAGTAATTTCCCGAAGGCGCGTAACAGAACATCGAACCCTTTCTTTTTAACATATCGACCGTAGCTCAAAATGCGGATTGGGGAATTAAGTACACTTTTTATTTTTTCGACTGGTCGAACCCGGGAAAAATTAGGAATGACTTTAACTCGGTCATCCGGCCAGCCTTGCTTAATGACGTGTCTTTGTTGATCCTGGGTCGTGCAGAACAGGGTGTGGACGTTTTTGTATTTTTTAAGATCTACGTAGTTGTGCAGCTTTGCTACCACTGGAATGTTTACGATTTTTCCAGCACGTCCTCCATGCCAGGCGGCACGTTTGAGTTGGGTGTGTACAATCTCTGACTGAAAAGCTCTCAGTTTAGCTGCTATCCTACGAGGCGTAATAAAGTCCCACTCACTGCCCGCATTTACCGTCTCCAATTCGACACCATCGACGTTCTGTAAAAGGCTACTCTTGGAGAATTTTGTGTGACAAATCGCCTGGACCTGATGGCCGCGTTCTGCAAGCGCCAGAGCAGTGTCCACAAAAGAACGTTCCGCGCCACCGAATCCTTTGGCCAACATTATTTGAGAAACTCGCATATTTGAAGGAGGAGTTAGAAGTTGGTTTTTTGTCGGTAGTGCTTAACGCATTTAAAAGTCGTTGTCCTTTTGGCGTTGTGCGGTATCGGTGAGTCAGTGAAACGGTGAGTCAGTGAAACGGTGAGTCAGTGAAACGGTGAGTCGGTGAAACGGTGAGTCGGTGAAACGGTGAGTCGGTGAAACGGTGAGTCGGTGAAACGGTGAGTCGGTGAAACGGTGAGTCGGTGAAACGGTGAGTCGGTGAAACGGTGAAACAGTGAGTCAGTGAGTCGGTGGCTTATGAAACAGGGTTTGAATTTGCTCGCCTTTTCAAGATGTAACAGAGTTTTCAATTCTTGATGCCAGTTGCAATAGTCGTTTTTCAGATACTTTTTGAGCAGTTCCTAATTCTTGTGCAAAAATAGATACTTTAAATTCTTCCAGCAACATTTGGTAGTGTTTGACCTGTTCGAGTTGAGACGGTGTTTTGGCAAACTGTTTTAATTTGTTTAGCTTTTGTTCGAATGGTTCAAGCCTCTTTGACTTTTGCATATCACGCCTAACGTTTTCTTTAGCGCGTTCGGCACGCAAGTAAATTGCCTTGAGAAAGCGTGTGAGATGCGGCAACTCGTCAAAGTTATATTTCTCAAGCAAATTAGGTGGAGCGATGGATTCCATTTGTGCCCGCATTCCCGGATAGGTAATTGCAGTGCGAGTTCTTTTCTGTTCGAGTAAAAGACAGATTTGCTGACGCACTTCCAACAGATCCCTTAGCCGATCCAAAAAGGATGGAACGATTGTGCGAACTTCTTTTTTTGCTCTAGCAAGAGTTTTTTCGAAGACAGCTTTTTTGAGAGGCAAGGGCGATTCACATCTGAAGAGGTGGTAACGAATTTGTTTCCGAGCAGCGCTTTGAACTGTTTCCGGGTTTCCTAATGGAAGCATGGATGCGCCAATTGTCTTGATCGCTCTAAGATCGCGACCAAGCCATGCGAGGTCTCGGGCCATCACGATTTCACAAAGTGCGGGAAATCCTTCGTTTGTCAAAACTAGTGCGCTTGTCGGATCATCCAGCAAACGAAGGTGTACATTCTCTTTGTTGTCCAGTACCAGCGCTGGAAAGGCTTTGAGTGGGAGTTCGGCTTCACTAGTTAGATCAATCGATTTTGGCAGATCATCAAAGTTCCAGTCTTGTAAGTTGGATCTTTCAAATTGAGTGACCGCCCGTTGCCAGGCTGGGATTTTGTTTAAACTTTTAGTCTCGGAAAGGTGGGTAATTCTGGACTCAATAGATTTGCGCAAGTTGTTAAGGTCGCGTCCACTCGCTATTTCTTTGCCCTCAGCGGTTTCCACTTGAATACGTAGCCGAAGATAGCTTGGTACGTGAGCAGTATCCAGGTCGCTTGCGGAAACAGAGATTCCATGTTCAGACCGCAAAATTTCTGCGAGTTGCTCTCGAAGGTTGTATTCCGAAGGCTTTACTTTTTCATACAGTTCGGCAGCGCGTTCTTTAAGTGGGTGTAAATGTGTACGAATCGGTTTGGGTAGTGCGCGGAGGATATTCTCAATCACTTCTTCCAGATGTCCCGGAACTGCCCAATCAAGTGTGTATTGTTGAAGAGCGCTAAAGTGTTCGACTGGCACCTTCAGTGTAACTCCATCCTTATCGTTACCCGGAGCATTTTGGTAGCTCAAAGCAAATTCAGTGCCGCCGATTCGTATGGATTGTGGAAATGCTTCAGTTTCAGAAGTATCCTGTATTTCAGGTAACAGATCCTCCAAGGAGGCGTTCAAAAATTCCAGGTTGCCTTTGTGTCGTTTTCTCGCAAATTGGCGCAGTTCGGCAAACGAGCCAACCGCTTGCAAACGTTCACGGTAAAATCGGAAAAAGCGTTCTTCTGCTTCGAATGAGGAGCCGATTTTTAATCGGGCAAGTTCAGAAGACAGTTGTTTACAGATGCGAATATTGTGGTTCAGGAAATCAGGCCGCTCGCGGATGCCCCGTTCAATAAGCCCGTTACGAATGAAAATATCGGTTGCCTCATCCGGGTCGATTCTAGTGAGTCCGACCTGACCACAGTTTAGTTCCAGGCCTAACAATAGCTTACGCTCCTTGCAGAGCGCTGCTGCGGATCGAGCGCTCCAGAAGGGCTCCGAATACTTGAGTTTTAAAAGACTACCGGCCAGGTCCTCGATCCACTGGACATCAACTTTGGCTGCCATGCGCGCAAACAGACGACTGGTTTCCATCCATTCACTGCAGACAATCCATTCTGGTTTTCTGTTTTTTTTGTTTTTTGATTTGTCTGTACCCTCTATTTTTTTTGGTGTTCGTTTGTCACTTTTTTGTTCGTAAAGCCCGGATCCCGGGAAAAGTAATGCGTTGCGATTGCGTGGCCCTCGGTATCGGTTGCCGCTTTCTCGAATCGCAATATTGCTTAATAGACCACTAAGGATTGAGCGGTGAATTGCAGCGTACCCCTTCTCGGTCAGATGAAAGTCTGTTGGGTTCGACGGAAATTGCGGCGATATTATTTTCAGATCCTTGAGAACGCTTCTTAACTGTTCATAGATATCCCGCCATTCGCAGATACGTTGGTATGATAGAAAATGTTGCTTGCAGAATTTGCGCAACTTACTTTGTGAGAGTTGCTCTAGTTCTCTGTGGTAGGTCTTCCAAATGTTTAGTAAGGATAGAAAGTCAGACTCTTTATGGACAAACCGCCGGTGCATAGAATCTGCCTCTTTTGCAAGTTTCGTAGGGCGTTCGCGCGGGTCCTGAATGGAAAGTCCGGCTGTTATGACCAAAACGTCTTCCAGAGCATTTTCCTCTCTTGCCTGTAATAACATTCGAGCGACTGGAGGATCTATCGGTAAGCGGGCAAGTTGATTGCCTAGCTGAGTAAGTGTAAATGTGCTTTTGTCATTGTTACTGACTGCCCCTAATTCGCTTAGGAGTCGATATCCGCCGCGGACTGCACTCTCGGTGGGTGGATCGATAAAAGGAAAATTGTGAATGTTGCCGAGCCGGAAAGCCAACATCCGCAGGATAACGGATGCGAGGTTCGAACGGTGTATTTCCGGAGTCGTGAACTGTGGGCGGCTCAGGAAATCCTGCTCGGAATAAATTCGGTAGCAAACACCGTTGCTTAGTCGTCCGCAACGTCCTTTGCGTTGGTTGGCGCTGGATTGGGCAATGGGCTCAATTGGCAACCGCTGTGTGTGTGAGTGTGGGCTGTAACGGCTGACGCGGGCAAGTCCGGTATCAATCACATAACGAATGTTGGGCACCGTGAGGGAAGTCTCTGCTATGTTTGTTGAGAGGATGAGACGACGGCGTGTTCCGGTGCGGAAAATGCGTTGCTGGTCAGCATTGCTAAGGCGACTGTAGAGCGGGAGAATTTCGAAATAATTGGAAAAAGTTGTTTCGAGCAGTTGTTGAAGTTCGCGAATGTCCCGCTCGCCTGGCAGAAATACCAAAATATCCCCAGAAGCCTGTTTGTTAGCGATTTCTTTTATTATGAACCTTGCGGCTTCCAAATCGTTAGAGACTTTGTCAGCTTCCGGGAAAGATTCGATTGGCCTGTAGTGGACTTCCACCGGATATGTACGACCAGAAACTTCAATGATTGGCGCATTCTCAAAAGCTTTGGAGAAATGCTGTGTGTTAATGGTTGCTGAAGTAATAATAATTTTCAGGCCGGGGCGTTCCTTGGATAGACGGCGTAGATGGCCCAGAATAAAATCGATGTTGAGACTGCGTTCGTGAGCTTCATCAATGATGATCGCCTCGTACGCTTTCAGCATCGGATCTTCCTGAATCTCGTTAAGCAGGATGCCATCAGTCATCACCTTGATGGCAGTGTTGCGTTGTGTCTTATCCGTAAAGCGGATTTTTGTGCCAACCTGATTGCCAAAGTTTACACCCAGTTCTTCTGCAATGCGTTGTGCGACCGATAGAGCTGCAACCCGACGTGGCTGAGTGCAGCCAATAATACCGCTTTTTCCAAATCCCGCATCCAGCAAAAATTTGGGGAGCTGTGTGGTTTTGCCAGATCCAGTTTCGCCGGCAACAATAAGTCTCGAATGTCTTCCAAGCATACGAATGATTTCTTCTCGTCGCTTGTGGATCGGAAGTTCTTCGCTGTAGGTCGGTTTTGGAAGCGTTTTAATAGCTTTGTTTTATACACGAAGAAGCCCCGGTTTTGCAACCGGGGCTTGTATAGAAATAGAGAGTATTTCAGACTTATGCCTTAGTCACCAGACCTGCCTTGATTGCCTTAACGGAAACCCACATGCGCTTTACTTGTCCGCTCTTGAGGCGAACACGAATACGTTGAACATTTGGACGGAACTTGCGGCGTGTATTCTTTACAAGGCTGGTGCCAATGCCACCGCTTTTCTTAGTGAGACCCTTTCGTATGATACGACCTCCTTTGACAGGCCGCTTACCAGTGATTGCGCAAATGCGTGACATAATAAATTTGGTTAAAGTAAAATCTTGCAAGGAAGCAGATTTAAAACCCTTATCAAGTTTTTTTTAAGAAATTATTACCTTACTCATTTAATCTTCGCCAATACATCGCATGAAAAAAATCCCGTCTCTACTGAAAAAATTATTAATTCTTATAATTTTACCTCTACTACAAGCTGCTCACGCAGAAGATTTGGAGATGATGATGTTACTTGATAATTGGAATGAGCTTGCCAAAACACGAACTCAGGAAGCGGGCAGACAGATTTATGAAGAAGCAGTCGCTGAGGCTACCGTCACGATGATGGATGAAGACCCTGAAGCTGCGGCACGAATCCTTTTTAAAGCTGCAGAGTACTGCCGTGACTTAAATGATGTGAAACATGCGATTACGCTCTTTGACTTGGTAATTGATTTAAGCCCGGAAAATCCGAACTATCGTCGCGTTTATGGCGACTATTTAATCGGTTATCGTGGTCTTGAAGAACAAGCATGGGCTCAATTCTATAAGGCAAGGGAGTTGGCAAATCAGTATCCAGATAAAGTGGATGATAGTTTTATGAATACACTCAATCGCTCCATCCATATTTTTCGTAGAGACACACGGGATGGTGCGTTGACATTTGAGCGCAATCAATCAGATGGAGCGCTGATTTATGAGGATAGTAATATTGTAATTACAGGCGGACTGGACACTATTTATGGCAAACGGACAACAGATTCGCTGGATTTGAATTCAGACTATTTTAGGGTACGCGATTTTTCACAAAATGAAATACAAAGCCTCAATGACTTCGATGCCTTTTTGTTGGGATTGTTAGATAGGCCTGTTAATCCAGTTGGTAGTATTGATGAGCCTATTGGGGGCAATAATCCTGACGGATCACCCAGAACAATTAGATCAGCAATGGAACTGAATGCGGCTCGGAGGGCTGAAATAAAATCACAAGTAGAGAGTCGCGAACGACAACTTAA
>CAZUYZ010000210.1:0-2561 GCA_964624365.1 uncultured Puniceicoccaceae bacterium | reverse complement strand
TTCCTTCTCTGAGTGCACGCGTAGAATAAGCACTTGGATAGTCCACTTTCAGCCCGACCTCCTCAGGCTGTATTTGTGCGGTGTTGATACGCCACCAGTCGATCGCAAAGCGACGGGCAATTGCTACTCCCATGTCATCTTTTTCTGCTCCTTTTTTCTGCCCGCTTTGCCCTTTTTTGCCACGCTTTCTTCGAAGTCAAAAGCGCTTTGGTTGTTCAGTTTAGCTTCTATTACATTAGCCAGGGCCTTCCACTGTTCTTTTGGCAGGTTCAGCTCGCCCATACTTAATAGTACCATTTGCCTGGGGCCTTTTTCAGTGCGGACTGATTTCAGCAATTGATGCTGCTGATAAGTCTGTCCTTTGATCGTTTTAATTTTCCTGCGAATAAACATTATCGGGAAGTGTTCACGGGAAATGGGAACAATCAAAAATCAACCTTAAAAAGCACTAACATTCAGTCCCTACTAAAGCCTTTCCAGGAAATCGATTTGTTGAAAGTCAACGATTTATGAAATCGACAGAGTCAAATCTGTGCATTTTTGAGACGAATTGATCGATTTTTACAGGAGCTTTGTCGAACTTGGGTTAAGATGCAAGGTGAGCTTATGAAAAGATTCAACGTGTCAACTACTGAACCTCTTCACTTCAACAATTATAAAAGGCCAATTGGCATCAGTTCGATCAATGTCATTTCTGTAGGACAATTCAAGCGAATCGGCGGTAATCCTTTGTAGCGATTAGATCCTGCTCCGGCTGATACGTTCAAATAGGGAATGCCAATAAGGCGAAACCCGCTAGCCCATTCTCGGGGCACTGTACTATCGATTACCAGAGGGCCGTACCAGGGCACTCTTACCTGACCACCATGCGTATGGCCTGCAAGACATAGGTCGATCGGCTTCTCCCTCATCGCCAACGCATAGTCCGGAGCATGTCCTAGCAAAATCCTAAATGTATCGTCCTCAGTTTGCCTCAGCCAATCGTCTACGGATCTAGTTGCCCACTCTTGATTCTTGGACTGATAAAGGCTCAATCCATGTAAATGAATCTTACCATCTCCAACATCAATAATCTCTGACCGCGATGAAAGCATTTGTAACGGCAATAACCGATCTGGATTGATGCCATACAATTCCTTTTCGGTATCGCCGAAAACGGCGTAGGTTCCATATTTCGGATTGGCAGATTTTATTAGTTCAAGCAGTTTCGGAAACTCATGTTCAAAAGTAGCAGGTGGCACGACTTGGAGAAGATCACCAGTGTTAAGGATAAGGTCTGGTTTCAGTTGTTTAACCTGTTCAAACATTCGTCGTTCATAATCAGTGATTTTACCTGATTGTATATCGGTAAGATGAACGATTCGTAATGGTTCTGTGAGTTTTGCCGTTTCCAAACGAACATGACGGACGTGAAGCCGTTGCGGTTCAACGGAGGTGACGTAGAATCGTAGAGCAAACAGATCAACAGCCAAAAAGATGCATAAGATAGACAGGGCGAGTAAATTCTTCCTCCATTTTTTCAGCAAAGGCGCACTGATGAACAGTAAAACAGCGAGCCCCATCAAAGTAATTGGCAGTTCAAAGAAGTTAAAGTCGTAAGCCTGTTGGACGAGGCCGAAGTCCGGCCTAAGCATACCTTTGCTCACGTAAATGTAGTTTCGAGTTAGTGCATAAGTCCCTAAAACAAGCAAGGTGACAACCAGCCACTTCCAGAAAGTTCTCTTTCCGGAGGAAGATTTAGGGTCTATCAATGCGGATTTGGTTGGAAATTGCATTTTGAGCTATTAGTTTTTTAGAAGTGCTCTATATGCATGAACATATCGTTCCAGAGTTCCGCTTAAAATTTCATCGGGAAGAGATGGTGGAGGTGGTGTCTTATCCCATTCAAGCGATTCGAGATAATCTCTGACAAACTGCTTATCGAAGGACGGTTGCACTCTACCTGGTGAAAACCCTCTCTGAGGCCAATAGCGCGAAGAATCGGGTGTTAGAATTTCATCAATCAGGTACAACTCGTCTGTTTCATCCAGACCGAACTCAAACTTTGTGTCGGCTAGAATTATATCGGCTGCTTCAGCATGTTCAACGCCCATCCTGTAAAGTGAGACACTCAAATCACGCACCCGCCCAAATAGCTTTTCGCCGATCAAACTGCTGGCATCTGCACAGCTGATTGGCATGTCATGCCCGTCAGCTGCCTTTGTTGTTGGAGTGAAAAGTGGCTCGGGAAGCATACTGCTCTCCAGCAAATTTTCAGCAAGAGAGTATTCAAAAAGCTTGCCTGTTTCTTTATAAGATTTCCATCCTGAACCTGACAAATAACCGCGTACGACAGCCTCAATTGGTAGGGGCTTAAGTTTTTTTACTAGCATGCTGCGATGCTCAAGGCCGGGGTAAGTCTTAGCCAATTCGACAATCCTCTCCGAGTGATCTCTTACGAGATGATGTTTTACCAGAGAATTTATGCGATCAAACCAGTAGAGACTTATTTGCGTTAGCAAGATGCCTTTCCCTGGAAGACCCTCGTTCATAATTACGTCAAAAGCGGAAATGCGATCTGT
>CAZUYZ010000209.1:0-9618 GCA_964624365.1 uncultured Puniceicoccaceae bacterium | reverse complement strand
TCGACTTATGCTCTGCTTTGTAGCCCACTAATCCACACAGATTTACACAAATCTTATGTGCCGCCAAAATGGCGAGCAGCATTAGAACAGATGTAGATTCATAACTATCTGATAAGTAAATAACTATGCAATATATTCGTGTTTGTTCGTGCAATTCACACTTCAATTTGCTCAGGGCTTCGAGCTTGTCGAGGCGTTGTTTGTCACCCGTGAGTCTGTTGTAATGTTTGTTTGGGTTTTCTCGATAGCTCTTGGTGAAAAATAATTCTGCACAAATTGCTCCAGTCGAAGAATCTTCTTCTGCGGATGAGGAAGTCCTTTCAATCCGTAGTTTAGAAAAGTCGTACGGGTCTACAAAGGTACTGCACGACGTTCATCTAAGAGTTCACAAGGGTGAGCGAGTTGCGCTGATGGGCCGTAGTGGTAGTGGCAAGTCAACGCTTCTTAACTGTATTTGTGGCATTGAGCCTTTTGATCGAGGTGGGGTTACGGTCGCAGGGAAATGTCTTAGCGAGTTATCCAATCTGGAATTGGAACAACTTCGGCGCGAAGACATTGGCTATGTATTTCAAACATTTCACCTCCTGCCTACACTTACCGCCTTAGAGAACGTTGAATTTCCGGGTCAACTGATTGGTATGTCCGCCGCCGAACGTCGTCAGCGTGCGAATGAATTATTGGAGTTGGTTGGGATGGGACATCGTGGAAGCCATCGTCCATCGGCGCTCAGTGGCGGTGAGCGTCAACGCATTGCCTTGGCTCGTTCGATGATGAATCGACCCCGATTAATCCTGGCGGATGAGCCCACCGGAAGTCTCGACTCTGCGAGTGGAGAGCGCGTTTTAGATTTGATGCTGAATATCTCTGAGGAATCGGACGTCTCTGTGCTGTTGGTCACTCACGACCCCGAGAGCACACGTATTTGTGATCGCGTTGTGAGCATGGAAGATGGCCAAATCCAGGAGGCCCGAACGTGAGAGAATCTACGATTTGGCGGGAATGGGCAGTTGCTCGTTCTCTACTACTGAAGTTTACTTTTCGACATTGGTTAACCGCAAAGTGGAGTTACCTGTTGATTCTACTGATTGTTGCCGTTGGGATCGGTTCCTTAAATGGCATTCGGCAGGCCAGTCGAGCAGCTACGGCAAACTTTGGATTGTTTAACGAAGCAGTTTCCGGTCGCAGCGATTTTTTGATTCAAGCGCCGGTAGGATCAATGAAAACAAGCCAGCTCGCTGATCTAAGTCACTTGAGCCACTCGATCGATTGGCATCTTTTCCCCGTGGTTGAAGGACCGGTCAAGCAATTAGATGCGGATGGAGTGGTTCTGCGACAATTGCGTATGGTGGGTCTTGATTTGCTTTCCATATCGAATCTGCCGGGTTCCACTGAATTCGGATTTAGCAATGACGGTGAAGGCAACTGGTATGACTGGATCGGTAGCGATTCGAAGATACTGGTCAGTTCTGCGTTTTTGGAAAAGACCGGATTACAGATTGGCGACACATTTCAATCTTCTGTTGCTGGAAGAGTTTTAACGCTGCAAATCGTCAATGCTCTGGTCGGCACGAATGCAGCGCTTCCGGATGATTTGATTATCTCGGATCTGCCAACGGCAC
This sequence comes from uncultured Puniceicoccaceae bacterium, assembly GCA_964624365.1. GTDB lineage: Bacteria > Verrucomicrobiota > Verrucomicrobiia > Opitutales > Coraliomargaritaceae > Lentimonas. The sequence goes on along the minus strand of CAZUYZ010000209.1, from coordinate 7,999 downwards.
AGACGATATTGGCGAGGCCAGGCGAATTGGATCGTGTGGAAGTGATTCTGGACGATCGTAAACGGGCGGGCGATCCAGCAGCTTTGGCTTCGGTCAAAGCTGAACTGCAAGAGAAGCTGCCTGAAGGATTAGCGCTCAAGTCGGCAACCGATCGCGTTGCGGAGCGAGCTGGCATGACAGAGGCTTTTCGATTAAATCTGATGATCCTGTCACTGATAGCCATGATGGTCAGCGCTTATCTTATTCTGCAGGCTTTGGATGCAGCGGTGGTTCGTCGACGTGGTGAGATTGCAACGCTAAAAAGCCTTGGCGTTAGTGCGCGAGCCATTCGGCTTACTCTTCTGCTTGAGGCAGCACTTATTGGTGTGATCGGATCTGCTCTGGGTATTGCACTGGGGTCGTTGCTGGCTATTGGCGCCGTTCAGATACTGGTAGATACCGTCAACGCTCTGTATTTCGCGACTTCTGTGGAGTCGATAAAGCTGCAAGCTTCTGATTTGTGGATTGGTTTTGGAATGGGTACTTTGCTGAGCCTGTTGGCAGGATGGTTGCCAGCGCGAGATGCGATGTTGACACCACCGGCGCAGATCTTGGCACGCGGTGATTGGTCGCCGGGATTTCGCTGGTTGCAGAGTCTCTGGCCTGGCATTGTGCTCATTATTGCAGGTCTGCTGGCTTTGAAGATTCCAGTTTATGTTCTGGATAGTGGTGGTCGTGTATCTCTTGGTGGATATATTGCTGCTGGCTTCTGGATATTTGGAGCAGCCCTGCTTTCCGGCGAGTGGATGGTACGCTTTAATCGCTGGTTGCAACGCTTTTGTCTTGGCCCCACCAGTCGTCTTGCTATCAGCCGTGTGGCGGAAGGCTCTAGTCGCCACCGTCTCGCTGTTGCCGGTTTGGTAGTCGCAGTTGCGATGGTAGTCGGTATTTTGCAGTTAGTTGGCAGCTTTCAGAATACGATCGAACGGTGGTTCGATGTGCGTTTCCAGGCAGACCTATATATTTCAGAACAAGGTTCTACAGGTATGGATGCGCTAAACGGAATCGATCCGGAAGTGGTTACTCGAATCACAAATGGAGCAGCCGTCGATTATGTGGATACACAGTATGTTACTTATGTCGGCGCTCCAGCCGGGAGAACAATGCTCTCGGGAGTGGACTTAAAGCTTTGGCAAGACCGGATCGATCAGATATGGCATACAGCTCCCGGGGAATTAGAGCCGGTAAATGAAGCGCAACCGGCTTTTGTCAGTGAAGCCTTTGCGCGCCGCTTTGGCGTATTGCGAGGAGGTAGCGTTACTTTGGAGACACCGTTAGGCTACAGAGAAATTACGCCGATTGGCATCTACTCGGACTACGGCAATGAGTTTGGTACAGCTGTCATCGACCAGGCAGTTTGGTCTCAGTGGATTGGGAAGGATCGTCCTTTAAATATGAGTCTTTTTCTGCAGTCTGGAACAGATGTTAATGCTGTGCGAGATGCCCTACGTCTGGAGTTTCCAGGTTTGGACATCCGTAATGCACAGGAGTTGAGAGAAGTGGTACTATCGATCTTTCGTGAGACTTTTCGTGTTACATTTGCGCTCAATATTATTGGCATTGCTGTTGCGATCGCAGGATTGATTTTGGGGATGCTGGCTATTTTTGCGGAATCGAAAAGCACTTGGGATACTCTCTCGCATCTGGGCTTTCGATCACGGAGCTTTATGATGATGGCAGGTTTAGAAAGCGCTTGTATTGCTTTGAGCGCTTGGCTGAGTGGTACCGTCGTTGGCCTTGCGCTTGGCTGGCTGTTAATTTACGTGATCAACGTACAATCGTTTGGTTGGACTTTGTTATGGGCTCTACCGGTAGGTCCCATCTTGCTGTTTGGAATAGCTCTGGTTACATGCGGGTACTTATGTGGTTTGCTGACTGGAAAACTTTATAAGCTGTACGAACCTCGAACATCAAACGCTTAAGGTATGAGCGCCGAATTTTGAGGTTTGGATTGAGGATAAGATATCATGGTTATTATTAAGAAAGTCGCGAATGCCCAACAGGGCACTTCTGGGGCTAAATCATTGTTCAGTATCCGAAGCGTTTGCATCTTGCTAGTGTTGCTGGGCTTCTTCAATGCCTTAGCTGCCGAATGGATACAACCACCGCTGACAACGGAGTCAGGTTATCTGGTGCCGCAACCTGATTACGTACCACGTTTTCCGCGTGATCATGGAGCCCATCCTGGTTATGCAATCGAATGGTGGTACTGGGTCGGCCACCTTGAGGCAGTTGATGGCAGTCGTGAGTTTGGTTTTCAATCGACGGTTTTTCGTGTCGAGGGAGATGCGAAGATGATCCAACCCAAAATGCAGCAAATGCCCTTTGGCACACAGCAGCTTTTTATGGCGCATGTTGCTTTGAGCGATATTGACGCTGCCAAGCATGTTCATGCTGAACGTATTTTACGCGAGGGTTGGCAAGCACGGGCATCTACGGATACTTTGGACTTGGAGGTCGGGCCGATCGTTGCCCACTGGAATACTTCAGAAGGATGCATGGAGAAGAAGGTAGCATTGCCGGAAGGTCGACTATTAGAGATTAAGCTGAAACCGTTAAAGCCACTAGTCAAATTCGGCGAGCGGGGAATCAGTCGTAAGGGTGATGACCCGACGGCGGTTAGTTGGTACTGGACTTATCCCCGTTTGGAAATTACTGGTGTGCTCATCGAGGGCGATCAGCGGACTGAAGTGCACGGCATCGGGTGGATGGATCACGAAATTTCTTCCAGCCAGCTAAGCGACAATATGGTCGGCTGGGACTGGACTGCGATCCAACTGGATGATGGCACGGAGTTGAAAGTCTATCGCCTGCGCACAGAAGAAGGTGAATCGGATCGGTGGTCACCAATCTGCTGGATCGGTCTGAATGGCGAAACACAACGTGCGTACGCCAAAGACTTTCAATGGCAGACCGGTAAAGTTTGGGAGAGCGATCGCACCGGAAACCGTTATCCAAATGAGGTAACGATAAGCGCTATTCACCCAAGTACCGGAAAAAAAATGATTTATCGTCTGAAGCCTCGGTCGGATTCTCAGGAATTTATTGGCAATCAGTCTGGCAATGCTTACTGGGAGGGCGCTTGTGAAGTCTTTGATGGAGGCGGCAAGCGCATTGGCAAGGCCTATATGGAACTTGTGGGCTATGGTGGGTCAATGGCAAATCAGCTAAAGCGGTGATGTGAGGGTTGCGGATGTTGAACATGGATTAGGACTTCTTGATCATGCGTAAACTGGACTGAGCCCTGCGGACTGAAGAAACAAAACCTTGGTTGAATCATTTTTTAGGATTAACTGCTTATTTTTTTGGAACCAGTTTGTTGCTTCCGAGTCCAATTAGTCTGGAAAATATGAAGCCAGACTCTGTTTTGTTCAGTCGATTCATTCTTTGGCAAGAGGGCGAGTTTGTAGAAACACTCGCTTCATTTGCGTGTGCCCTGGTGGTTTTAGCGCTTTCCAGCGACCGTACGGCATTACTTTCGTGGGGAAATCTATGGGTTCCTGCGTCTCTTTTTTCCGTTTTCAATCAACCTATTAGGGCTGGCTACGCATATAGTCAGTCCTTTTTTGAATTAACATTAAAGAAGTATTCAAACTTAAGATGATAAAGGTAAAATCCCTGTCTCGAAACTATGGCGATTTCAAAGCAGTCGATGATGTCTCATTTGAAATCAAAAAAGGTGAAGTAGTTGGTTTGCTCGGGCATAACGGCGCGGGTAAAACGACAGTTATGAAAATGCTGACAGGTTATCTGGAGCCTACAGCTGGCACGATCCAAGTGGATCAATTACGAATTGATACAGAGATGCGGGCTATCCAATCCCGTATTGGCTACCTCCCGGAAAACTGCCCGGTCTGGCCGGAAATGACTGTGATCGATTACCTCGAATACCATGCACATTTGCACGGGATGGAGGCAGCCAATATTCAGTCGGCAGTCGCTGATGCGATCCGTCGTACGGCATTGAAGGAAAAAGCGACGGCTACAATCCAAACACTCTCACGCGGCTACCGTCAACGTGTGGGTGTTGCGCAGGCCATTTTGCATGGACCGGATATCATTATTCTGGACGAGCCGACCAACGGTCTCGACCCGACACAGATTTCTCAAATGCGGGAACTAATCCACGATCTAGCAAGATCCGCAACAATCATCCTTTCCACACATATACTACAGGAAGTACAGGCAGTGTGCGAACGTGTGCTTATCATGTGTGGCGGCAGGCTTGTTGTAGATTCGCGCATCGAGGATTTACAATCCGGACGTCAACTACATGTTACCACAGATAGCGGAGAAGCGAGCGACTACCTCAGTCGTGTCGCTGGTGTTTCCAAGGTCGAGAAGCTGGAAACTGCAGATGGCAAGTCGTCCTACCTGCTCGATTGTGAAGAGGTCGTCGCTCCGGAAGTCGTAACGGCTATCACAAGCGCCGGCGATAAGCTCTTCAGCCTGTCGCCGGAGATACGTAATCTGGAAACGGTGTTTGCTGAAGTAAACGCCGTGCAATCTACAGCTGCATAAGGAGGTTTAAAGATGAAACATCTTGGTAAGATTTTTCGTAAAGAGTTTAATGCCTATTTCGCTTCGCCTGCGGCGTGGCTATTTATGGGAACATTTCTCGTTGTGACTTTATTTGTATTCTTCTGGGCAGAGGCTTTCTTTGCACGGAATATTGCAGACATGAAGCCTTTTTTCAGTTGGATTCCGATCCTACTGATTTTCCTGGTCGGGGCGCTCAGTATGCGCACCTGGTCGGAGGAACGCCGCTCTGGAACGATTGAGAGCCTGTTGACTAGCCCGGTTGGCGCCTTTCAGATCGTGCTGGGCAAATTTTTTGCCAATCTCGCGCTCGTTGCGCTGGCGCTTTTACTAACGCTTCCCCTAGCCTTTTCTGTCTCAGTGATGGGGCCACTTGATTGGGGGCCGGTGATCGGCGGCTATGTAGCCAGCGTATTTCTTGCCGCAGCATATGTGGCTATCGGTCTATACATGAGTGGGCGCACCGACAATCCGATTGTAGCGCTTATCCTGACCGTAGCCTGTGCAGGCGTGTTTTACCTGATTGGTTCAAACATGCTGACAACTCTGTTTAGCCACAAAGTAGGTGGCATACTTGAGCTGATTGGCAGCGGTTCACGCTTTGATTCGATTACGCGCGGCGTCTTGGATATTCGTGACATTTATTATTATCTCTCCATCGTCGGCGTTTTTATGGCTTTGAACATGCTCAGTCTTGAGCGTCTGCGCTGGGCCGGCAACCCGTCACAACGTCATCACCGTCAGTGGTTAATATTCACCTTGCTGATGGTCGTTAATCTACTTGCTGCCAACTTCTGGCTGAGTTCTGTGCGCACAGCCCGCATTGACCTGACCGAGGGTAAATCCTATTCGCTATCATCGGCAACCAGAGACTACATTGCCCAAGCGACAGAACCGCTTCTGATTCGGGGCTACTTTTCGCAAAAGAGCCACCCGCTACTTGAGCCACTAGTTCCACAGCTTAAAGACCTCCTGGAAGAATACCAGGTTGCCGGAGGTTCCAAGCTCCGTGTCGAGTTTGTCGATCCGCACAGCGACCAGGGTGTGGAGGCTGAGGCAGCCGACAAATATGGCATCCGTCCCGTGCCGTTTCGCATGGCCAGTCGTTATGAAGCTGGCGTCGTCAACTCATACTTTGATCTTGTGATTGCATATGGCGACGAGCACGAAGTGCTTTCGTTTGATGATTTGATTGAAGTCAAGTCGATCGGTCGTGGCGATCCCGAGGTGCTGCTCAACAATCCCGAATATGCGATTACCAGCGCCCTGCGCAAAGTGATTGGCAGCTTCCGAGCGGGCGGTGATGTTTACAGCGACTTACCAAGTACGGTTACCTTTAAGGCCTATGTCTCACCTGCAGAGAAACTGCCGCAGGCCTTTGCCGATTTTCGTGGTGTCTTGGAAAGCACGCTGAAGTCTATAACTGAAGAATCCTCAGGTAAATTCAGCTACGAATTTGTTGATCCCGAGGCGGGCAGTGGGCAACTTGCACAGCAACTCAACAAGCAATATGGCTTCGTGCCGCAGATTGCCGGACTCTTTGATACGGAACCTTTCTGGTTCTATATGGTGATAGAAGGAAATAATGAGTCGGTACAGATCAGTCTGCCACAGGAATTGTCTGAGAACAGTTTGAGAAAAAACATTGAGACTGCACTCAAGCGTATGGCCCCCGGCTACATGAAGACTATTGCTATTGTCGCTCCGGAGCGCCCGCAACAGCAAAACCCATACATGCCAACTCCGTCGGGCAAGACGTACGATCAATTGCGTGCTGTCCTTGAGGAGAATGTCCGTGTAATAGACGCCGATCTCTCGGAAGGTAACGTTCCTACAGATGCCGATATGTTGCTTCTTCTGGCGCCGGAGAACCTGTCTGAGAAGGAGATATTTGCGGTGGACCAATTTCTAATGCAAGGTGGCGCAATTGTCGTCTCGACCTCGCCGTTCAACGCCGTTGTAAGCAATGGTTTAAGCGCTATAGCTTACAATTCGGGCCTCGATGACTGGCTCGAGAGCATGGGTTTCAACATTCAAAACGAGATGGTTCTTGACCCTCAAAACGCATCACTGCCAATCCCCGTGCCACGTCGAGTGGGGCCGATTTCTGTCAATGAAATTGTTATGATGCCGTATCCTCATTTCCCCGACGTGCGTCAAGAGGGTTTGGATACAGAGCATCCTGTGACCGCAGGCTTTAACCAGCTTACCTTTAATTGGGTTTCGCCAGTGATTTTGGATGCAGCCAAGCATGCTCAACGGGAGGTGGTCGAACTCGTGAAGTCTTCCAGCAAAAGTTGGACGTCGGATGAAACCAATGTGATGCCCGACTATCAACTGTATCCGCAGACTGGATTCGCTCCGGGACTCGCTAGAAATGCTTACACTCTGGCAGCCGCAAGCAAAGGTAGATTTGAGTCATATTTCAAGGGCAAGGAATCACCACTCCTTTCCGAAAAGTCCGAAGCCGAGACAGAAGATGACGAAAAGGCTGAAGAATCAGCAGAAGAAAAAAGCGCCGTCTACGGCTCCGTTATCCAAAGCTCTTCTGACTCAGCACGCTTGATTGTGATCGGCAGCAACAGTTTTGCTGAGGACATAGCGCTCTCTATCGCTTCACAAGGCGGTGGCGCCGAGTATACTGCGCCACTCGAGTTTATGCAAAACCTGGTCGACTGGTCACTCGACGACTCAGGTCTACTCAACATACGCAGCCGTGCACAACCCGCCCGCACACTCAAGCCGATGGAAGATTCTAAACGTCGCTCATGGGAGTATGGGAACTATGTCGCTGCTCTTTTAGGGTTATTTTCCGTTTGGTTGATACGCATGATACTCAGACGGCGTAAACATAGACATTATAAGCAAATTCTAGCGGAGATTTAATACGATGAAGAAAAATTATTTACTTGGTGGACTCCTGGTCATTCAGGCATTGGCTGTATACTTTACTCTTTCCGATGGTAGTAAACTCAAAGGCCATAGCGGTATACAGAAGCTACTTGAATTCAACCGCGAGCAAGTTGATGGAATTCGAGTTGAAGATAAGGACGGGAACCTCGCTGAACTCAAACGCAAAGATAGCGCTTGGTTTACTGCCGACGATTTTCCTGTCGATATCGACCGCGTAGACAGTCTTCTGGATCGCTTGGAAGAACTCGAACATGGCCTTGCTGTGGCTAGCTCTTCCAAAGCAGCCAAACGCTTCGAGGTGAATGAGGAAAAATTCCAGCGCCACCTCACATTGCTTAAGAACGGCAAACCAGTCGTAGAATTCTATCTTGGCACAGGCGCCGGCGCGCGTCGCAGCCACGTGCGAATTGCTGACCAGGAATTAATCTATACAGCTGCAATTGGTAGCTATGATCTCCCTGCCGAAATTGGAAATTGGCAGAACAAGGATCTACTTCAAATCGAGACG
>CAZUYZ010000208.1:0-7059 GCA_964624365.1 uncultured Puniceicoccaceae bacterium | reverse complement strand
CATCAGCTGCGGAGCGTTTTTCGGGTGTTTTGAACGGGCTTGGTCACAAAGTGTCTAACCTCAAGATCGACTCCAATGCGAATAATCTGGGTCTTGTCGGCTATGCCAGCGGAGCTGAAATCACGCATCTAGATGTGGAGTCCGCCGCGATTAACACAAGTGCTGTCTTTAGCTCTTCGAACACCGCGCAAAATGTTGGTGCCCTTGTGGGCGTGGCAGATAGTGGCACGAAGCTGCGCTATGTCCAAAGCTCGGGCGAGGTGCGGGGACATACAAATGTAGGCGGCCTAGTGGGCCTTAATATGGGCGGGAGCGAGATCGTGCGGTCTGCCTCCGCTGCGTCGGTTCTTGGTCAGACGCGTGTGGGCGGCCTGGTCGGAGACAATGCTTGGGCGGGTGCCCCAGAGGCCACAACAAAGATCGAAATAGCCGAAGCCACCGGCGCAGTTTCGCATCTCTCTATCAATGGCGCGACCGACAGCATTGGCGGGTTGGTTGGTCGTAATTCGGGACTTGTTTCAACGGTCTATGCGATGTCTGGCGCGACCGGAGGTGCCAAGGTTGGCGGGCTTGTGGGTGAAAACCTGGCTGGGGGCACAGTGACATCAGGGTTCGCAACCGGAACAGTCACAGGCACCAACGCCGTTGGCGGAGCGATTGGTAGCAACGCAGGCAGCGCGTCAGCACTTATCGTGGCGGGCCAGCTTGTGGGCACGTCAGATTTCGGTGGTGTGATTGGCCTGAACGAAGGCAGTATCGCAACACTCTTTTACGATCACACCCAAGCGAATACAACGGCGTCAACCATTGGGCGCGATACAAATACCACGCCAGTAGACCTCAGCGCGGGCAGCCTTACAACGGCTCAGGCACGTACACAGGCCGCCTATGTCGGCTTGGATTTCGGTGTGAACGGGCTGGTGTATCACACACGGGATATGCGCCCGATCTTTCGGGCAGAGGCAGAAACCGTCGTCAGCAAATTGGCGCCAGTCACGAATGTGCGGCAGTTGGCTTTGGTCAACGATGGCCTTGCGGTGAGCGGCAGCGGGTCGATACAGACGGTGCTTTTGACCGCGAATATTGATGCCAGCGCCACCAACACTGCCATCGCGCGATCCGCCGCCTATGCGAATAATGAACATGGGATCTGGGGAAGTCAGGGATGGGCCCCATTGCGCGCGACCACGGCTTATTTTGATGGTGGCGGCAAAACGATCAACAACCTCAAAATTGTAGGAACCGGCGACCACGCAGGCTTTGTTTCAACGCTAGAAGGCGGCACCTGGGATCGCGGTGTCATGAGGGATCTAGGTTTCGTAGGCGGCTCGGTGTCTAGCACGTCCAGGTATACGGGCATGGCTGTCGGAAGCGGTCGGGGCGCGCGGCTGGAAAATGTCTACTCTACGGCGACAGTGTCTGGTGGAAGGTCCACGGGCGGATTGGTCGGTCAACTCTACGCGGCTCTTGGGACCACTGGATCTGCAATTAACAGCTATGCGACGGGATCTGTGACAGGCGCGGGCGAGGTTGGCGGCCTTGTCGGTCTTTTGTCGAACGGCTCTGTCACGCAATCTTATGCCACCGGCAACGTGACAAGCACAGGCTCTGTCTTTGGCGCAGGCGGTTTGATTGGCTGGGCGACCAATACGTCGAATATCACGGACGCTTACGCTACGGGTGATGTTGATGGCGTCTCGAATGTCGGCGGTCTTATTGGACGTGCTGCTTTTACAATTGGCTATTTTGGGCAAGCCTCGAACGTCACTGTCACACGGTCTTATGCTACTGGCAATGTGGTCGCGGATAATAGTGCGGGCGGTCTAATCGGCATCATTCATGGGCACGCAAATTCTGTCGACCGAGTCTATGCGACGGGTGACGTCACCCTGCGCACCGACGGGTTTAATGCAGGCGGTCTCATTGGCTTTGCAAGCGGTGGGACCTTCAGCTCTTCCGTGCCGCGTTACCTTCCTTTCGTTGCCAACAAAGCTTTTGCCACCGGCAATGTCGTTGGCACGCGCAATGTTGGCGGCTTGATCGGCCGCGTTAATATAGCGGAGATAGACAATGTCTATGCGACAGGGTCTGTTGGTGTGTCAGGCCCAACGACGGGCAATCCCTATGTCGCCGGGTTGATCGGATCTGGTAACTCTTCTACGACCCTTCGGAATGCATATTCTGCCGTGCGCGTTGACACCGCATTGGGCACGCATTTTTGGAATGCGACCGTCTTCGATCCATCACGTTTGCAGAATAATTTCTATACGCCCGTCGCTGGAAGCCTGGCCACGCAACACGGTGTGAGTGGTTCGGTTTCTGGCACCTCAATCGTACAGATCAGCGAAGCCGATTTGCAGAACCCAACTGTGTTTCAGCAGCTTGCGACGCAATGGGATTTCAACACGATTTGGAACGCTCCACGTACAAATCGTACGCCGACTTTGAAAGAAATAGACTTCGGCCCGATGAATTCATCGCTGCGTTTGCTGACACTAACCGTGCGGTCGGGCATCAGCAAAACCTACGGTGATGTGCATACCTTTGCCGCCAGCGATGTTGTGATTGGCGGAGAAGGCTTAGCGGCCGGAGACAGCCTCACGGGTATGCTCACAAGCGTCGGTGCGGGAAGCACAGCGGACGTGGGTTCGGGATATGCTGTCACGATTGGCACATTGGGTGTCACCAATGGCAGTGCATATTCGATCCAATTCACCAACGGAGCGATGGATGTCACCCAGCGGGCTGTGACTGTGACGGCCGATGCGAAGTCGAGGACCTATGGCGATACGAACCCCGCGCTGACGCATCAGGTAACCTCTGGGTCTTTGGTGAACGGGGATGCGATTACCGGTGCGCTGGCGACGACGGCGACGACAGCGTCAAACGTCGGCACCTATGGCATCACGCAGGGCACGCTTGGTCTGAGCAACAACTATGCTCTGACTTATGTTGGGGCAGACCTGAGTGTGACGCAGCGGGCTGTGACTGTGAGTGCAGATGCGAAGTCTCGGACCTATGGCGATGCGAACCCTGCGCTGACGCATCAGGTGACCTCCGGGTCTCTGGTGAACGGAGATGCGATTACAGGTGCGCTTGCGACCACGGCGACGACAGCGTCAAACGTTGGCACCTATGGCATCACGCAGGGCACGCTTGGTCTGAGCAACAACTACGCGCTGACCTATGTGGGCGCAGATCTCAGCGTCACCCAGCGTGCAGTTACTGTGACGGCCGATGCGAAGTCTCGGATCTATGGTGATGCCAACCCCGCGCTGACGCATCAGGTGACCTCCGGGTCTCTGGTGAATGGCGACGCGATTACCGGCGCGCTGGCGACGACTGCGACGACAGCGTCAAACGTCGGGACCTATGGCATCACGCAAGGCACGCTTGGTCTGAGCAACAACTATGCGTTGACCTATGTCGGTGCTGACCTGAGTGTGACGCAGCGTGCTGTGACCGTGAGTGCAGACAATGGACAGTTCAAGTATCTTGGTGCGGCCGATCCTGTGCTTACTTATCAGATATCTTCCGGAACGCTCGTGAATGGGGATCAATTTTCTGGCAGCCTGTCGCGTCAAAGTGGTGAGGCCGTCGGTTTATATGCCATCGGCATTGGGTCCGTGCAGGCAGGCGCAAACTATGATCTTACATTCAATGGGGCCATGTTTCAGGTCCTGATTGATCCAGACTTTGACGTGCCCGTTGTAGAAACCGTATCGACACCCTCAAGCGCGCCGACACCGCCTCCGACTACTCCGCAACCTGCCGGTGAAGATATCTTGGAGGATGCTGGCGTCGAAGACACAGGGACCGACGATACGGATAGCAGTTCGGATGGGCCAGTCGGCACTTGTCTAGGAGGGATTGCAGGGTGTTCGATTATTCTCTCAAGCCTCTGAACCTCGGGCGATTAATGCGCCTTTTCCTCGTTTATTGTCTTGTCGCCATTTGTGCGCCTCAGGCATTTGCACAGACCGTGGTTGAAGAAAATCAGCCACGTGAACGTGTTGGTGAGCAACTCGTAAAACTGCCCGGATTAGATCGCCTTGCGCCTGTTGACGTAAGCGATGCACCTTTTGGCGTGGCTTTGCGAGGCATTGTCATCCTTGGCGATCCACAAGATGTTGCCCTTTCGCGCGCGTCAAAGGGTGTCGATCTCAGCGGGATAGAGCTGCCCGCCGGTATCGACCCATCGTCGATCCTTGAACCCTTTCTCGGCCAGCAGATTTCCTTGCGTCTTTTGGTGACACTAAGGGATGCCATTGTGCGATCCTACATCGATGCTGGCCGGGCATTTGTCGCGGGAACCATCCCTCCTCAAGAAATCTCTAATGGTGTCGTTCAGATCATCATTTCAGAGTCTGTTCTGGAGGAAAAAAAGATCACCGGCCTAAGGTTCTCGGACGTATCTCATATCAGGACCAATATCCGTGCGCAGGTCGGAGAGGTTGTAGATACTGACCAACTCATCGACGATTTGAACTGGCTAAATTTGAACCCGTATCGCAACCTTGTTGTTGTTGCTGAGCCCGGAAAAGAGTTTGGGCGCACTGTTCTGAATTTTTCGGCACAAGAAAGCAAACCCTGGAGCGCTTTTTTCGGGGCCAATAACAACGGTGGTGACGCAACGGGCACTTATCGTCTGAGCCTTGGGGGGCAGCTGGCAAACCTGCCTCTGATTGATCACCAATTGAACTATCAATTTACGATGAGCCCAGAGGCGCAGGTGAGGCTCTCTCAACCGTTAACGGCGACTGCGCAAGCGGCCTATCGATCCCATGATGGGAACTACTTTGTGCCATTGGCGTGGCGCCACAAGCTTCGGCTGCGCGCAGCGTTGATCGAAACGAGGTCAAACCTGACCGGGGGATTGGTGAGCGCCTCAGATACGCGCATCCAAAGCCTTGAATACGCGGTGCCACTTGCGCGGACGGCGACCTTGAGCCCGGAAATTTATGGACTCTTTGAGGCCAAACGAAATGCACGAGATATCTATGGCGCGGGTACATTGATCAGTGCCGCGCAACTGGACGTCAATCAGGTGACTCTGGGTCTGCGTGGCAACAGGACAGGGCGTAGGTCGCGCACAAATTTCGATCTGAAAGTAACGGGGAATCCCGGAGGCTTGTCTCGCTTTGACACAGCCACAGCCCATGCCTCATTCAGCGGAAATCCAAATGCAGATCCGCGCTACGCCTATGTCTTTGCAAATGTTCAAAACGCCTTGTCCGTGGCCAATGGTGTGACTTTTGTGAGTTCTGGAACAGTGCAATATGCCAATGCCTCGCTGCCATCGACCGAAGTCCTGGGGATTGGTGGTCCAAGTACGGTTCGTGGGCATAGTGTTTCTGAAGCAAGTGGGGATCGGGGATATTTTTTGCGCAACGAGTTGCATTTTGACATAAAGCCAAAAATGTCTTTGGCAGAGGCTCGTGCGTTGGATCTTGCAGGGTTTTTGGACATTGGCTTTGTCGAAGATCTTTTCCGGAATAGAAAACAAAGCTTATCCGGTGCAGGCCTAAGCCTTTCGGCGCAGTTTGATCAAAACATTGCGTTTGATGCATCCGTGGGGGTTGCATTGAACGATGGCGAAACAAGCCGGCGTGGTGACGTGCAAATCAATTTCAATTTGAATGTCGGTTTTTAACATGAAGCGAAAACCGTGCATGTGGGGTACAAGCGAGCGATTGCCCCAAGCGGCAAGTTTAAGGGGGAAACATATGTCTAATCGAGCAGTGTTTTGGTGGGTCTTCGGCGTCACGTCGCTTTGCCTGGGTGCAGTTGTTGCTCAAGAGCCTTCTGAAACAACAGAGACTTACGGAAGTTGGATGTACCGTTGCGTCCAACCTCAAGCAGTTCAGGGTGGCGACACACTTCCACCTAAAATCTGTGAAATTAACCAAACCCTATCGGATGCAAATGGGTCGGTCGTTGGAACAATTGCAATCGGCCCCAATCCCGACGGTGAAGGTCTGGTTTCTGTGTTCCGCGTTCCTCAAGGAACACTGCTGTCGTATCCTGTAAACTTTGGCACCGAAGACGGGGAGGTCGTGGTTCAAGCGCAATACTTCACATGCATGAACAATGCGTGTTTTGCGCGTGTCGCCACCTCCGAAGATGTAGTTGTGGACATCGCGGAGGCTGAGCAAGGACGCCTGTTGTTTGCAGATCGGTCCGGGCGTGTGGTTCAAGTGCTCCTGTCCCTCTCGGGATTGAAAGCTGCTTTGGGGCGCTTGTTGTAATAAGGCGTTTTAGTATGTTTGCGGCGCTTTCACGGATCACTGTAATCGTTGGCTTTTGTCTCATCCTGCTTGCTCCTGCGGTGGCGGAAGACCAAAGCAATGGTCTGATGTCGCAAATGGGAGCGCCAGTTCTTGGGGCTAGCCAGGCATTAAGCGCACAAGCCAAAGACTGGCACGTGGTTTGCGTGTCGGAGCGCGCGGACAAGCGCTGCACGCTGACAGCCAACCAGTTGACTGCGGAACAGGCGACGGCAATTTTGGTGACCTTGCGGATTGTGCAGTCTTCTGTGGAGTCTCCCCCGCTCGTTCTCATCACAACGCCTTTGGATTTACTGCTGCCGAAGGGGGCAGACATCTCTGTAGACGCGCGCGCCTTGGGGCGTCTGACATTTCGCTCTTGCCATTCAGATGGTTGCGTAGTGCCGATGGCTTTGAACAAAGAGATCGCAAGGGTCTTTAAAGCTGGCCTGTCTCTTACACTGACGTTCCAGGACCTCAGCGGCCAAGAGAGGAGCGCAGAATATTCTCTCTCTGGGATCACGCGTGCTTTTGCGATCTCGGAAAACTTTCTTTTGAAATGAGTTTTCATTCGAAGGATGCGGTGTATCAGCTCTCGGGCAGGGGCAAAATGTTATGCCCGCCGCCGCAAAGCGCTTTGGTTCAGCCCCGCCTCACACCCGTTGTTTTGTCGAAAACATGTACCTTCTCTTCCAAGAAAGAAAAGTGCAGCTCGTCGCCGTTTGAAACCTTGGGCGGCGTTTCCAGTTTCGCGATGAATTCGACGCCATCGTCTGTTTTCATGTGAACCAGC
>CAZUYZ010000207.1:0-2525 GCA_964624365.1 uncultured Puniceicoccaceae bacterium | reverse complement strand
CGGAAAATCTGATCGCTGCGCTGGTTAAAGCGTTCATTAATGGTGACGGCCCGAGCGCCGGAGGTGTTCAGGCTCAAGTGATCAATGTGAGCGCTCTGGACAATTCAGCAATTAAGGCAGATGCAGGAGCCGCTTCCTTGGCTGGCTCGGTCGGTGGTACGGCTGCGGTTACTGTTTCTATTGGCATTAGTCTGGCCTACAATGAGATTTCCAACGAAGTAGCTGCCTACATCAGTGATATTGCCGGAGGCGTTACTGCAAGCAGTGGCGATGTAACCATTGTTGCCAGGGAAAACGCCAGCATTGATGCTGTGTCAGTGGCTGCTTCGGTATCTGCAGCTATCGGTGGTGTTGCCGGAGTTGCAGTTAGCGGAGCGGGCGCTGTCGCCACGAATGTAATCCTAACCGACGTCCACGCATTCCTGGCTCGCAGCGATGTGACGACAGCCGGGGATTTGACCATAGATGCCAGACATAGCTCTGAAATTGATGCAACGATTGTTGCCGCTTCTCTTGCCGTTGGCGGTGGCGGTGTTGCTGGCGTCGGTGTTTCGATTGGTGTGGCTCTGGCTAAGAACTTTATTGGTTGGACTCCGGATGGTGTCTTGGATGCTGCCGATGTACACGCCTGGATTGAAGATTCAAGTGTCGATGCAGCAGGTGATATTAGTATAACCGCTATTGCCGAGCAAGCTATTGATGCGATTGTCTTCTCCGGTTCCGCAGCCGTTTCCGGTGGCGGTGTCGCTGCAGTGAGTGCCAGCGGTGCTGGCGCAGACGCGAACAATCGTGTTACTTCCAGCGTTCGTGCGTACATTGATGGCGACGGCAGCGCAGGTATTTCCGGAGCGACGCTGTCGGTAATTGCTGATGACGGCTCACGCATAAATGCAGTCACCGGCGCGGCATCACTGGCAGCTTCCTTTGCTGGAAAAGCTGGTGTGTCTGTTTCAATCGGTGCAACGACGGCCTTTAACTATATTGATAATCTGGTCGAGGCGACTATCAATAATGCGGATAATGGTCTAGTCACAGAAAGCGGTACCATTACACTGCGTGCTTTCTCCCGCGAGGTAGAGTTATTCTCCAGCTCTCCACTGACCTTGAGTGGTCTTGGTCTAAGTGCGGCTGATCTGGATGACGCATCGGATCTGGATCAGGATGATCCCGACACGGCAGTGTACGAAGATGATGAGGATATAGCGGATGACTTCACTATCCTAGGCGCGTTGCGTAGCGGATTCTTCAACAGAGGCGAAGAGCTGGCGATCAAGGATACCGTTGCGCCAGCAGGCAAGTACACAACGAACGCTGAAGAGAATGTAGATTTAAGCCACGGTGACACCATTGAGCTTGATACTGAGTACGCCAATGGCGGTCTGGCAGGTCGGGTGTATCGTTATCTTGGCGACGAAGCAGAAGATGTTGATCTGGGTGTCGAGAATTATTCGGATACAGCAGACTGGTTGCTCGTTGAGGAGCTTAGAATTTCCACAATTGAAGAAGGTAATGAGTGGATGCTGGTTGCGCCGGATGGCACGACGTATTTTATCACTCTTGGAGAAGACGGTGATACTTTGCGGGTATTACTGGGCACGATCAATGCCATCGCTTCAGCTGCCTCGGCAGCCATCGGCGGTGGTATTGTCGGTGTGGGCATTAGTGGCGCTGGCGCTGCGGCGGACAATGTGATCCTCTCCAATGTGTATGCAGGGATTACAAACAGCAAGGTAAGCAGCGCTGGTGATGTTACCATTGAGGCGAATAATGTATCCACCTTGTCGGCAAGTGTTGTAGCTGCCTCACTTTCCATTGGTGGCGGCGCTGTAGGTGCAGCGGTTTCTGTTGGCGCTTCATTGGCACGCAATTATGTCGGCTGGGATTTGGAAGGCAGAGAGAACGCCGCCGATATTCATGCATTCATCAAAAACTCCAGTGTGGATGTAGCTGCAGGACATGACCTAACTCTCACCGCAACTGCCGATCAAAGTATTCATGCAATCGTCTTTGCCGGTTCTGCTGCAGTTGCTGCCGGTGGTACAGGTTTTGCTGCAAGTGGTTCCGGTGTCTCAGCTGAGAATCGTATCGGTGTCGACGCCAAGGCATTTATTGAGGGTGATCAGGCTATCGGAACGGATATTACTGAGAGCATTCGTGCGGACCAGATCAAGCTACAGTCTGAAGACACTTCGACGATCACCGCATTTGCCGGAGCCGTATCAATTTCTGCCGCGGTGGGTGCAGGTGATGCTATAGCTCTGTCAATTGGAGTGACTCTGGCGACCAATGTGATCACAAGCGTAGTGGATGCTTACATTAAAGATGCCGATGATGGTGTGCTGAGTCGTGTCGATGATCTTATTATCACAGCAGATGAAACTGCCGGGATTTATTCACTTTCAACGGCAGCATCAGCCTCTATTGGCATTGGTGTTGGCAACGCAGGCGTTGCGCTGTCTGGTGCGGGTGCGGATGCCAAGAATGTTATTTTAACCAAGACACGTGCATACATTGAGGGAAGCGAC
>CAZUYZ010000206.1:0-5219 GCA_964624365.1 uncultured Puniceicoccaceae bacterium | reverse complement strand
GCTGTGTACCGTGCGGATGTTGCTCCTGCGGGTGTAATTTGAGCCAGACCAATAATTCCGGACAAGGATAACTCATCGACGACATCATCAATGACCAGGGTTACAGGGTCGATGTTACCATCTTCGTCAGAATCTACATTTGCATTCAACGCAACAATATCCAGGGTCGCACCTAACAAGTCGGGAACTCGTTCAACAATGGTATCGACCACTTCTACTGTCGACGCAATACCATCAATCGTTACATCAATCTGCAAATCAGCCACATCGGTCCGGGCAAGACTTCCACCAAAGGTAATTTCCCAGTCTTGGGCATTGCCAATCACACTGACCATTGCTCCGATCGCAGAAAGTGCTTCATTGAATGCGTCTTCTACCTGTGCAGCGTTTGAACTCAGGCTTATGCTTTCAGTTGTGTAAGCATTCTCACCGTAGGAGAGACCTAAAGTAAAGGTTCCGGTATTTGCTGTGTTGATTACTACCTGTTGGGTTTCGTTGCTGGCCGTCACTCCGTCTGCATTTGAATCAATGCGAACAGTGCCATCTTCCAGATTATCTTCAACAGACACCGCACTTATGTTCTGTCCGGAGAGGCCGTTAACAAATGTGACATCATACTTATGATCGTTAACCGTATCCGGATCATATCTAACTGAAATATTGTTCGTTGAGGTATTTAACAGCGATGCCAATGCTCCCTGAATCCGGGTCTGGTTGCTTAAAGTCTGCCCACCGGCTACAAAATTAACTTCTGCAACGGAACCGTCAACAACCAGATTAAACGTACCATCAACAAAGAAAGGGTTGGTTACGATGATCGACAGTGATTCATTCGTACCCGTAATAACGGCGGCCTCCGTTTCATCCACCTGAACCTCAGCTTCAGCAGGTGTGACATCTACCTCTAACAGCTCAACATCCTGACCGGCAAGGGTTCCTGCAAAAGTAATGTTCCAGTCTCTCTCAGAACCGCTTACACTCACAGTGGCTCCGATTGTTGAAAGGGCCTCATTCAAGGCTCCTTCGACTTGTTCTGCACTGGCATCCAGATCAATCGATTGTGTCGTGTAAGTGGCCCCTTTGTGGGACAAGCCGATGACGAACGTTCCTACACCAGCTGTGTCGATGGAAATGCTTTGGATTTCACCAATGATGGAACTGGTGGTGTCGTCCGTGTACACATCCACCAAGCGGCGGGTCAACGTGAATTCAGAAGTACCACTGACTGTAATCGGTCCGGCTGAAATCAACTCACTGCCAGAAGCGCCTCCAGTGCCTTCCAGCTTGCCACCTAGCGAATAACGAAAGCTTGCGGGAAAATCCAGAGTCAGATCTGCCTCGACAGGCAATAATTGCCCCAAGTTGAGCAGGCCCGCAAATCCGTCTTTGTCAACATCTATTCCATTGGTCCAGTCGAAATGGTCAAAACCATCGGCGACACCATTATACTCCAGAAAGTCTACGCCCAAAGTACCACTTAAACCAAAGTCACTGGCTGTCGCTATCGAAGTGCTTACTGAAACGTCTTTCATCGTCAGAGCACTGTAGCGAGCAGAGTCTTTACCGGCTGGTATAATCCGACCAAACCCTAAACTACCGCTGTCAACCGTCAAATTGGCTATTTCCGCAACGTCCACCACGACTCCATTAGCAGTCAAAGCAATCAGGTCCAAGGTCGCATTCAGTAGATCATCGACGCCATTGCCATCGGTATCGACATCCACAGTCCAGCGACCCAAACCCAAAGAAACATTGCTACCGCTGGCAGAGATCGGACCAGCATACATAAAGCCGTTATTGTCTCCCGTACCCGTTACACTTCCGCTTAAGGCATAGTGAAAACCGGATTCAAATTCGATTGCCAGATCAATTGGATTTAGCAGAATGGCGCCCGGATCAATTGTTTCAAAAACTCCGTCGTCTTCAAAGTCGACCACACCATTCCAGTCCAAACGATCATAGCCCTCCACTGCATTGTTGTAGGCCAGATAGTTGATAGACAGATCACCCGTTAGGCCAAAATTACTGGTCACAGTCTCAGAGGTAATGTCCACCGTCCCCATGGTAAGGGCTGTGTAACGAGCTTCCGTTTCACCAGCTGCTGTTACTTGAGCCAGGCCAAAGTCTCCACTGTTCACTGTCAAACTGGCAACTTCATCAACGGATGCACTCACGCCACCACTTGATGTCAGCGCTATTGTGTCCAGAGTCGCATCCAGCAGGTCAGCCCTACCGTTGCCATCGGTATCAACATCCAAGGTGCGGCGTGCAAGAGCAAAGGCAACAGACCCGCTTACTTCAACCGGCCCCGATGAGAGCGTCAGACTGGTCGCGTCTCCAACCATCGTAAACTCTTCACCGTTTCTATCGAAATTAAAGTTACCGCTAATATTAATAAAACCGGGAATGTTGGCTACAAACCCACTTGTTTTGAATACCGCTGTGTCAGAATCAATACCATCGGTAAATACATAATCGACCGAACCCAGCGAAATCGTTGTGCCAGGCGTCGCACTTGACGTTGCATCGGCATAGCGGACAAAAACACTCGTCGCTGATAATGTGCCCGATCCCAGCGATCCGCTGAAGCTACCACCCTTGAGTTCGAATAAGGTTCCGGTCGATGTGTTTTTGAGTCCGAACGCAGCATCACTCAAACTCAACGATGCCGGCCCGGCGGATAAGTTTGCAGTTACATTGCTACCGATTGCAATCAGATCATTTCCAGATTTCTGAAAGCCTATGCCGCCGGACAAACTAGCGAAATCATCCACTTTGATATCCAGTAGGCCTGAAAACTGAACAAAATTGCTACCGTCAGCAAATACAACATCCACGGTCCCGCTACCTGCGACAAGCGTTTCACTCACAGCAGCGCCTGTAGTATTGACAACAGCTTTGAGATCGCTGCCACCTAGAGAAAAGTCATCCAGCCCGACAACAGAAGCCGATCCGGAAATGTTTGTAGCCACTCCAGTAGGTGTCATTATAAGACCACCCGTTGCATCGGTGATTTTGATGCCACGTTCCTGCGGCGACTGATAGTTTTCTCCCAAAAATACCGTTGCCTCAATAACACCGACTCTAGTCGTATCACCTACCTTGCTGAACAAAAATGTTCCACTCAGACCAATTGTTCCGGCGAGATTGAAATCGCCGTCAATCGTAATCGGGTCATCACTGTAATAAGAACTGAAAAATCTTCCTATTTGCTGAACCGCGTCGGCTGAGGCGATGTTCAGCGCAAAATCATCATTGCCTGGCAACTCCTTGACTTCCAGACGAACAGCGCCGACCCCTTCATTGTCTGCAGCATCTACAATGCTTATATCCAGATAATCAGTCCCATCGCCAAAGCCATACAGTCCGGTCGCATTTTCAAAAGTACCTGAAAGACCGCCATCAAATGTCAGGATATCAAAAGTATCACCGGCAGTAGGTATAAAATCATCAATCAATGAGATGCTAAGCAATCCACCCAATGTAACATTTTCAGTTACATGAACCTGATCATACTCTGTCTCAGCGGTCGTTCCACCCAGTTCAATAACAAGTTCTCCCGCCGAACCGGGCGGAGTCCCTCCATCAGGTTCGGGCTCCAGCATGCCGGAACCACTCAAATCCAAACTCCCTTCAACAGTAATTTTTCCCGGCGAATTACCAGGCACGATCCGGCCAAAATTTGTTACATCGCCATTAAGGGTAACATTGCCCGATACCGTATCGCCCGGACGAATAGCAACATCCTCAGACTGAGCAGATGGTTCAACGCCATCTTCCAAAGCAGCAGAATTGTTAGAAGCAACAGACTTGCCGGAAACAGATGTCTTACTCCGCTGGCCGGTTGCCACATCTTCCTCATCAAACTCAAATGATGAAACAAGTGAAGAAAGCTCGGGCTTACAATTCAGGCCGAAATCACTCTCTTCAAAAATCTCCTGTTTGTTCGCTGTGCAAAGAATAACCTGTTCACAAGTAGCAGCCGCTGCCGTAGCTTCTGTGCCCGACAGCATAATACGCGGCTCGAGCGATTCTAGCTCAAACTGTGACTGCTGCGTTTTATCCTTGGGTCTCATCTAAACCGTTTTGAAACTAAATCGCAGAAAATATTGACACGATGCCTTGTCAAAAAAGAAAGCACATGCAATGGCCTTTATAAAAAAAGATAATCTTATTTTTGCCGAATAACTGCGTTTCACTAATACAAATCAATAATCAAGTCTTTGGATCAGCCCAGGAAATAGATGCCCGCACAGTTCCAGAAGCAGAGAACTCGCCAGACCTACCCCAGAAACCTAGTCCGTATTGCGGGTCAGTAGTGAGTACAGCGCCTGCTGGTAGTCTACATCCCCTGCGGCGTCTATCCCTATCAGGTTCATTTCTATTCCAAGCAGACCATCGACGTGACCCAATGGCCCCTTGCTGGTGACGCTCACAATGTTGTCAAATTCACTTACCGGCTCGACTCCCGTCAACGTGCTGTTTGTCAGTAGCTCTGCGGTATAGTGAATGGTTTCCTCGCCGTCACCCAGATCAGTTACCACTTCAACCGTCAATGCGTACAGGAATACTTCGGTTGCTTCGCCTGTACCGCTCGGATCAGCAAGGCTGTATGCCGCTCCTTGCGGCTCACCTAATAGCCCTGTGTCGCTGACCAGCAGCACTGATTCCCCATCCAGTAACAATGTTAGTAGGCTGTCATTATCCTCTACGTGCATCCAGGTCGTGCTGCCGTGTACGTCCCATTCCAGATTCGCTATCGATTCGGTGATCCGTAGTTCAGTGATTCCATTTACCTGGCTGCCAGCGACTTCACTGAGCACCTTGAATGCATCCAGACCGATGAAATCTGTGGTATTGCCGGCCAGGCCACTCAGTACGGCTGCTGTGCCCAAGGTGAGCTCGGCTTGCGTATAAAGGTCAATCAATGCTTGTGCCTGTAATACTCCTTCAATCGTAATCGCGCCAACCACATCAGCTATGATCTGATCGGTTGTATTGACCTGTCCGCTAGTGCCAACCAGCAGGGTTGTTGTTACGTCCATGATGACTTTCGTGCCTGCGGTCACGATACCGTTAACTTCAAGCGTGGTTCCCGCTGTGAGATCGATGCTTTCGGCTGCAGTAATCGTGCCGGTTATCACCATAGCACCAATGCCTGACGTAAGATTCACTGTCGATGCTGTCGACTCAAGGCTTCCACCAGCGCTCAGGTCGAT
>CAZUYZ010000205.1:0-9519 GCA_964624365.1 uncultured Puniceicoccaceae bacterium | reverse complement strand
TTTGCGACTACTGTACTCAGCATAGTGAGACCGAAGTGCCTGATCCATACTACGGCGGCAAAAATGGCTTCGAAAAAGTACTTGATCTAATCGAAGATGGTTGTGCCAATTTACTGAAAGAACTAAATAAGACTTCGTAGTGAGCAACCGCATGTCTTTAGGGCACATAAATCGCTCGCTGCGCGTTACAAGAAAAATTGAAAATGCGAAATTATAAGTATTACGATGTACTAGCTGACTTTCTGAAACTGAAGTTTAATTGACATTTCAATATCAGATCAGAAGTTATTTCTGGTTTAAGAATTACTTGTGGATACTTCAAATAACACTCCCGCAGCTCCTGACATTAAACAGATTTAAGGAAAATAAATATGGCATCTCCAACAGACGTTCGAAAAGGCAAAGTAATTAATTACCAGAATACACCACATCTCGTACTTGATGTTCAGCATCGCACACAAGGGCGCCAGGCGGGCTTCATGCAGGTTTCCATGCGCAACCTGAACACAGGCTCCAGCACAAATACCAAAATTCGCACAACCGATTCTGTCGAGATTATGCACACGGATATGGTAAAGCTCGAGTATAGTTACAAAGATGGAGACGGATATCATTTCATGGATCCTGAAACCTTCGAAGATATTCTTCTAGATGCTTCTCTGGTCGAAGATTCCAAAGAGTTTCTAGTTGAAACGCAAGTCTACAGCATTCTGCACGTTAACGGCAAACCCATCCTTATTGAATTACCGGCCTCTATCGAAATGAAGGTCATCGAATCCCCGGAGGGTATTCGGGGTGACACTGCCAGCAATGTGCAGAAACCAGCAACACTCGAAACCGGTTTAGTGATTCAAGTACCGCTTTTTATCAAAGAAGGTGATATCCTTAAAATCAGCACTTCCGACAAATCCTACATGGGTCGAGCGTAACTCCTAATTTTCAAGGCGCCAGGCGGTCGGCATTCCACTCACCACTTTTTTCATCCAGCTGAAAAAAGAAACGGTCATGCAGCCGGCCAGTGCGTCCCTGCCAAAATTCAAATGTTTTCGGTATAATGCGATAGCCACCCCAACTATCAGGCAATGGCACTTCGCCATTCGCAAATTTCCTCTTCATTTGATCAAATTTCATTTCGAGAACTTGTCTCGAAGTAATCACTTTGCTTTGCGGTGAAGCCCAAGCGCCTAAACGACTAGCAAAAGGACGTGAAATAAAATACTTTAGTGATTCCGTTTTGGAGATGCGTTCTACACTACCATTAACGCTTATTTGGCGCTGTAGCGGCAACCACAGGAAATTAGCAGAGACCTTGGAATGAGCCTCGATTTGAGTTGCCTTTCGACTTTCATAGTTGGTGTAGAAAACAAGTCCTTTTTGGGAAAAGCCTTTTAGCAAAACGGTTCTCGTAAATGGCTGACCATCTGCATCAACAGTTGCTAAACACATAGCATTTGGCTCCTCGATTTTACACTCCAGAGCTTGCTGAAACCATTGGTCAAACTGGTCAAATGGGTTCGCCTCTAAGTCTGAGACGTCAAAGGTACCTTTCTGGTAGTCGATTCTAAGTTCTTCCAAAGAATTCATAGTCTAATGAGATTAGCTGATCTAAAAATCGAGATCAACTCGGCATTTCACCGGAAGCAGACAGTTTTTCACCTACAGTTCCGCCAGGTAACGCTCTGCCTCAATTGCGGCCTGACAACCCATACCAGCGGCTGTAATT
Source organism: uncultured Puniceicoccaceae bacterium (assembly GCA_964624365.1). Lineage (GTDB taxonomy): Bacteria > Verrucomicrobiota > Verrucomicrobiia > Opitutales > Coraliomargaritaceae > Lentimonas. The sequence continues at coordinate 7,796 of CAZUYZ010000205.1, read as the reverse complement.
GCCTGGCGATATACATGATCTACACAGTCTCCGGCGGCATATAAACCTCTTTCTTTGGTTTTCACCTGACTTCCGGTTACTGGTATAATGTAGCCATTTTCGTCACGCTCCAGCAAACCTTCAACAAAGTCTGTATTTGGAATGTGTCCAATTGCGACAAAAACGCCCTTGCACGAAATTTCACGTATCTTATCCGTTTTTACATCTCTTATGCGAATGGCCCGTACTTTACCCTTTTCATCTGACAAAATTTCATCTGCCTTTGAATTCCACGCCATTTCAATCTTTTCATGATTCAATACCCGATCTGCCATAATTTGAGAGGCGCGTAACTCGTCACGGCGGTGAATCACCGTAACTTTAGAACAAAATCGCGTAAGAAAAAGAGCTTCTTCAGCAGCCGAGTCTCCGCCACCGATAACGACCACTTCCATATCGCGATAAAAAGCTCCGTCACAAGTTGCACAAGTTGTCACTCCCTTGCCACCGTACATCTCCTGCTCGCCAGGCACTCCAGTTAAACGCGGACGCGCGCCAGTTGCGACAATAACCGTTTTGGCCTCATATACTTTGTCACCTGCGTGCAGTTTTTTTCCCGAATCTGTCATTTCGATTCGATCAATTTTAGCGTGTTCGTAGCGAGCGCCAAATCGTTCGGCCTGCTTACGCAAATTATCCATCATGGTAAATCCATTGATGCCTTCCGGAAATCCGGGGAAGTTCTCTACTTCCGAAGTTGTTGTCAATTGTCCACCCGGCTGGTTTCCTTCAAGCACAAGGGGTTTCAACTGAGCGCGTCCTGCGTAAATTGCAGCAGTGAGTCCGGCACATCCGGTTCCTAAAATAATAATGTCTTCCATAGCATCCAACTCACTTGCTTTTATGCTAAAATCAAAGGTTAAATTAAATTATTTCTCGAAAATCCTTTGAATCAGACTTGCAATTAAGATTTGGGTTCCTCTTTTATGAATTCACTTTGAGACTTAATCTCAGACAAAAACTATGCGCTTGGACAGAATAAAAAAAGACGGACGCTTCCGTGTTACAAAAGTAAACTGTGAGAATGAAAGTATTGCGCGACTAATGACTATGGGATTACTGCCCGGACAAGAAATTCGCTTAACCCACGAAGCTCCTCTGGGTGATCCGATCGCAGTTTTTTTTAGAGAATGCCACATCAGTCTTCATCTAAAGGACGCTGCAGAGGTTGAAGTTGAGAAAATTTGATATGACGAATCAGTCATCAGGCGTACGCATCGCTCTTATTGGCAATCCCAACACGGGCAAAAGCTCCTTGTTCAACGTGCTAACTGGCATGCAGCAACGTGTAGGAAATTACCCGGGTGTCACCGTGGAAAAAAAAGTTGGACGCTGGAAGTTAAATGATAATCTGGAAGTACAACTAATTGACTTGCCAGGAACTTACAGCCTCAGCGCGAATTCGCTGGATGAACGTATCGCTGTTGATGCTCTGACTGGACATATTGATGACCAACCGGCGCCAGATCTGATTATCGTGGTCGTCAACGTCGAAAACCTGCAACGTAATCTGTTTCTTGCCTCGCAGATTTCGGAACTGGATGTACCGATTGTAATTGCATTAAACTGCTGGGATGTTGCGGAGAAAAAGGGACTGCAAATCGACTGTAAGCTACTGGAGCAACGTCTTGGTGTGCCAGTAGTACCGACAGTAGCCACTCGAGGCCGGGGCACAGAGGAACTTGCACAAAGAGTTGAAAAAGCGCTGGTAACTAAACCATTTATGGTCCGTCCAGCATGGCCGGAAGCAGTAAAGTCGGCGGTGCAGACGCTGGACAATAACTTAACTACAAAGGATGGTAAAAAGTTACATAAAGGTGAGCTACAAAGACTTATCTTTGATCGAAAAAGCGCCTTACGTGAGCGCTTACGAACACCGCGACCTGAACAAGACAAAATCATAAAAGAAGCACGCGACCAGCTGTATAAGGAAGGTTTCAATCCGGATGCCGCAGAATCCATTCTCCGCTTCCGCTTTCTTAATCCTCTAATGGGTGACATCATTGCTCGGCAAGCAATCCACCAGAAACATTCCAGAAGTGAAAGTATTGATCAGATTCTACTACATAAATTTTGGGGTCTGGTTGTTTTTGTGAGCATGATGTATGTCGTCTTTCAGTCAGTTTACACTTGGGCAGGTCCCTTTATGGATTTAATTGAGGGTGGTATTGGAATCCTGCAGAGCGCTGTATCAGGAGTGCTTGAGGCAACGCCTATTCTGCAAAGCCTCATTACGGATGGCATAATTGGAGGAGTTGGGGCTTTTCTGGTTTTTCTGCCTCAAATTCTCGTACTTTTCTTGTTTATTTCCCTACTGGAAGAGTCCGGATATATGGCACGCGCCGCTTTCCTGATGGATAAATTGTTCCACTGGTGTGGTTTAAACGGAAAGAGTTTTGTGCCGTTGCTCTCCAGTTATGCCTGTGCAATTCCAGGAATTCTAGCAACGCGTACAATAGGCGACTCAAAAGCGCGGATGATCACAATCCTAATCGCACCGCTAATGAGTTGTTCAGCGCGGCTACCGGTATATGTCCTCTTCATTGGCGCATTTATTGAGCCTGGTTATGGACCGACGATTGCCGGGATCACTCTTTTTGCGATGCACTTTTTAGGAATACTGCTGGCCGCGCCATTGGCTTGGCTGCTTAACCGAATTCTCAATAAAGGAGGCAAAAATAGGCCGTACGTTATGGAACTGCCCTCCTACCGAGCGCCTAACCCAAAGACCTTATTCATTCGTATGTACGAAAGCGGCAGAGAGTTCGTGGTTCGTGCCGGCACAGTCATTTTTGCGATGACGATCATTATTTGGGCCCTTTTATACTTCCCACGCCCTGAATCAGTCGCCGAAACGGCGCGCAAAGACTTTGAACAAACATTTAATTCATCCTTGGTACCGCCACAAAATACCGATACGCTGCAAGCCGAAATTGAGAGTCAAATTGATGCGGCCTATTTGGAACAGAGCTATCTAGGACGGTTCGGTAAGTTTATTCAGCCAGCATTTGCTCCTGCTGGTTACGACTGGAAAATTACAGTTGGTGTGATTGCAAGTTTTCCAGCGCGAGAAGTCATCATTTCAACCTTAGGGATTACGTACGCTCTTGGAGGTGAAATCGATGAAGAATCACCTGATTTGCGTGACACTCTATCAAAAGCAAAGTGGGAATCCGGCGCTAAAGCAGGTAAATCTGTCTTCAATGTGCCAGTCGCGCTCTCAATCATGGTATTTTTTGCTCTCTGCATGCAGTGCGGAGCTACTGTAGCAGTTATTGCCCAGGAATTGAACTGGTATTGGGCCATTGGCAGTTTCTTCACACTAACAGTAATTGCCTGGGTAGCAGCTATTTTAACCTACCAGATAGGTATGCTGTTTGCCTGACTATTCTGATGAGACTTCTGGAAATCATCATCGTCTGGATCATCATTTTGAGTGCGACTTTCTACCTTTGTAGAAAGTTTTCGAAAAAAAATGAAACTAGTAGCTGTAGCTGTAACAGCGCTGCATGCAAAGTCCCCAAGACTGTACTCGTTAAGAAACATACAGAAAAAGTCAGCGATCACTAATTTTTTTCGCTGCTTAACCTAGAATTACTCGTTCAAGACTTAATTCTACATTGTTAAACTGAAGAACAGCCTCTCGGGAATTGCCATCGAGGCTCAGTAAATTATACTTTCAAGGTATGCTTACGCACGAAAATGACAGAGCATTTCCCTCCAGATCGTTTGTTTAATAGTATAGAATTAATAGCGGTAGTGCTCTGTTTTGAACGGCCCCGATTGTCCAACGCCAATGTAATCCGCCTGCTTCGTGGTTAATGTTGTCAGCTTACATCCGATCTTTTCGAGATGCAGACGCGCAACTTCTTCGTCGATGTGCTTAGGCAAAATGTAAACGCCAGGCGTATACTTTTCGACATTTTTCCAAAGCTCTATCTGCGCAAGCGCCTGATTTGTAAAACTGTTCGACATAACAAACGAAGGATGACCAGTTGCACATCCGAGATTCACCAGGCGGCCCTTGGCCAACAAATAAATACTGTGACCATCAGGGAATGTGTATTTGTCAACAGCACCCTGATCATCCGGTTTAATCACCTCGACATCAACACCCGGCATTTCATTCAGAGTATCCACACCAATCTCATTATCAAAATGGCCAATATTACAGACAATGGCCTGGTCCTTCATTTTTGACATATGCTCGGCTGTTATAATGCCGAAATTACCCGTAGTGGTCACGTAGATATCGCCCCAACCAAGCGTGTCTTCGACTGTGAGTACACGATGGCCTTCCATTGCAGCCTGCAAAGCGCAAATTGGATCTACTTCCGTCACGACAACCTGTGCGCCCATTCCTTTGAAAGCAGCAGCGCAGCCCTTGCCAACATCACCATAGCCACAGACAATAGCGACTTTACCGGAAATCATAACATCAGTCGCACGCTTGATACCATCCAACAATGATTCGCGACAACCGTAGAGATTGTCGAATTTTGACTTGGTTACGGAATCGTTAACATTAATCGCCGGAACCAGAAGTTTGCCTGCCTTATGCATTTCGTACAGACGATGAACGCCCGTAGTGGTTTCTTCAGAAACTCCTTTCCAGTCTTTGACGACCTCACTCCAGTGATTTGGGTTCTTCGCATGAATCTTCTTCAGCAAGCTTTTGATAACGGCTTCCTCCATATTATCGGAATCTGAGTTCACCCAGTCACTGCCATCTTCAAGTTCCTTACCTTTGTGAATCAACAGAGTTGCATCTCCACCATCATCGACAATAAGTTGCGGCCCTGATCCATCCGGCCAAGTGAGCGCCTGTTCGGTGCACCACCAGTACTCCTCCAGCGTTTCACCCTTCCAGGCAAAAACGGCAACATCCAGATACTTTGCAACATAGGCAGCGGCATGATCCTGCGTTGAAAAGATATTACACGAGCACCAACGCACATCTGCGCCCAGAGCCTTTAATGTTTCAATTAAGACCGCTGTTTGAACAGTCATGTGCAGCGATCCCATGATACGCACACCCTTCAGCGGCTGATCTGCTGCGTGCTTTTCACGTGTCGCCATGAGACCTGGCATCTCATGCTGCGCGATTTCAATTTCCTTACGACCAAAGTCAGCAAGTGAAATATCTTTTACCTTATAGTCTGTTTTAGTCAGTGTTTCTGTACTCATAATTTTTTGCCCACGAATCTTACAAATCGACACAAATTCTTTTAATTTGCGATACGCTTTGATTCCAATTTTTCAGATGCTCCGAAATTGATCAAAATCCCTAATCTAAATTTAGTCGCGTTCAGATAATTCAATACTTGCAAACTGTCTTTTTCGACGAGTGCGTTAGTAACTTTGATTTCAACCAAAATCTTGTCGAAAACAATAAAATCTGTCCGGTATCTTGCCTGGAGGATACGTTGTTTGTATTCAATATTAAGGCTTTTCTCTCTCACAAATGGAATATTTCGATCCTCAAATTCAACGGCAAGTGCTTCCTGATAGACTGCCTCGAGAAATCCGCAACCAAGTTCATTGTAAACTTCCATGCAAGCTCCAATGATCTGATAGCTTTCTTCTTTATAAATTATCTGAGCCATTAGTGAAAATTCGTGAGATTCGTGGGCAAACCTCAGCGTTGCCCTTCGCATAACTTAGCGGGCAAAAAAATTACAGAGCCGCTTTCAGTTCTTCGACTTTATCAGTTGATTCCCAGGGCATATCTTCTTTTCCAAAATGACCGTAATGCGTCGATGCTCGATAAAGTGGCCGCAGCAGCCCGAGCTGGCTTACAATATCTGCCGGTTTAAAACTAAAGACTTTCTGTATGGCAGCCTCAATCTCCTCGTGATCTACTTTACCAGTACCAAAGGTATTGATATGAACGCTGGTGGGAAGCGGATGACCAATCGCATAAGCAACCTGCAACTCACATTCGTCTGCTAAACCAGCAGCGACTACATTCTTCGCTACCCAACGATTAAAATAAGCAGCCGAGCGATCAACTTTGGAAGGATCTTTACCCGAAAAAGCGCCTCCACCATGACGTCCCCAACCTCCGTAAGTATCGACAATAATCTTGCGACCGGTTAGACCCGCATCTCCCTGAGGGCCACCTATCACAAAGTTGCCGGTTGGGTTGATTAGATATTCCGTCTGATCATTCAGAAGATCTGCAGGGAGCATTTTACGAATAACTTCTTCAATGCAAAATTCCTTTATTTTGGAGTGGCTAACATCCGCAGCATGCTGTGTTGAGATGACCACACCCGTGATTGCAACTGGCTTCCCGTCAACATACTCAAGAGCAACCTGACTTTTTACATCCGGACGCAACCAATCAACTTTCAAATCCTTCCGCTGATGAGCCATTTCGCGCAGTAAGCGATGCGCCAGCATTATGGGCGCCGGCATTAACTCGGGAGTCTGATTACACGCATAACCAAACATGATCCCCTGATCACCAGCGCCTTGTTCTGCCGTACCCTTACCTTCAGCAGCGGCAGCATTAACCCCTTGTGCTATATCTGGCGACTGCGCCGTCAACAAATTGGAAACAAACACCCGATCCGCATGAAATATATCTTCATCATGGTTGTAGCCTATTTCTCGAATCGCTTCTCGAGCGATTGTTTCATAGTTTAGCTTAGCGTTTGTAGTAATTTCGCCAGCAAGTACGACACAATTACTTTTAACCATTGTTTCGCAGGCAACACGACTGGTAGAGTCCTGCTCAAGGCAAGCGTCTAAAATGCTATCTGAAATATAATCAGAAACTTTGTCAGGGTGTCCTTCGCCCACAGATTCAGAGGAGAAAATAAAACGATCTTTCATAGGATTTAGAAGTTAGATTCTAATTCCGTAATTTAATCAAGCATAACCCATCAAAATATAAGGATAAGATGATATTTGGCAACTTCTCGGCTGGCAAAGTAAGCGAGGCTAACTCAAGAACTACAAGAAACTTTTAGTTTATAAATCACAGTCATCCCATAAGGGATGCTAGAACAATAACAAGCCTTAGTCTGTAAGGGTACTATAGGTTAATTGATGAAAAATGTCAGAATTGAAAAGAAGCGGTCTTTTGCATTTATAAAACCTCATTAATAACTCCTTAAATGCAAACTTCAAATCATAGTTTGCGATGCATCGCGTTTGTTCTTAGAGCTTCGCCAATGGTGGCTATGGTTGTTGTAATCCCGTTAGTCTATCGATGAGGTCTAGATTTATACGATGTGCTGTCCCGTAGAATTATGGGGCAAATCTCGGCACGTAAGGGTACAAGTTTCGTGGGACTTATCGCCTAGGTCGATGCCGATGATATGAGTGTTTTTGTATAGTTCATAGAGACGTAGGATTGAACAAGTTCGGATCGAATTCGACCTTTACTTGCTACGCCTTCTCATGCCTACTTTTAACGGAGTTTACCTCTAAAAAAGCGCCATTTTTTAACTGAAGTATTTGATTAATAGCAGGATGCAGAATTATTTTTATTTCGAATATAGCCATTCATTTAAAATATTTTATTCATTTTGTGCTTTATTTGTTTGGCTTATTAATCTATTATTTAGCCATCAAAAACAAAGAGAAAGTTCATCTTGAAATCCAGAGCTCCAGAAAGAGCCCGGTGGGCGTCATTCGATCCACTTACTGGGATCCCGAGGACAAGAAAATCAAACATAAGAATTACGGACGAATAAAAGGCAAAACCTTAGCTCAGCTTAAAAACATTCAGGCTGCAATGAGAGAAG
>CAZUYZ010000204.1:0-14171 GCA_964624365.1 uncultured Puniceicoccaceae bacterium | reverse complement strand
GACTGATTTGCCTACAAGCGAGCGCGAGGTAACTTTAGCCAGATTTACATCTGGATGTCTCGACAGAAGTCGTACCAGTTCCTCTCCGGAATATCCGGAGGCTCCTACAATAGCTGCGTTCATGACTAACTAGCTGTTCGTGATGTAGATCGATGCTTTTGTCGCGCGTAATGCGTCTGCACCTAGCCCAGAATTATAATACTCCTACTAAAAACAACAAATCTTTCGATGGATTGCCTGAATCCTCGGGTCAGAAAAACAAAAGCCCTCCAAGGTGCCAAAATGGTTTTGGAGGGTTGAGCGGAGAGATACGTCCGGGGCGCAAGCCGTATTAACGTTTCGAGAATTGGAAACGCTTCCGTGCTCCGGGTTGACCGGCTTTTTTGCGCTCGCGAGAACGCGGATCACGTTTAAGAAGACCTCTTTTTTTCAGAGGAACTCTGAAGTCTCCGTTTAATTTTTCGAGCGCGCGGGCGATACCCAGGCTGGTTGCTCCCGCCTGACCATTGAGCCCGCCACCTTCTGCTTTCACGACGACGTCGACTTGATCGCTCATTTCGACAACTCCAAGCGGTGAAAGAGCGGAATTCGTAAATTCCTCTGTCTTGAAATAGTCAGCAGGCGTCTTGCCATTAACCGTAACACTGCCGCTACCGGCTGTGAGCCGCACACGCGCTCTTGCCTTTTTTCGGCGACCAACGGTTGCAAATGTCTGTTTGTCCATGATTATAGTTGATTTAAGTGATTATCCAACAAGTGGTTGAGGCTGTTGTGCATCGTAAGGATGCTCCGCGCCTGAGTGAACTCTAAGTTTCTTGAGCATCTGGCGACCCAATCGATTGCGGGGTAGCATACCTTTTACAGCATGCATAATAATAAATTCGGGCTTTTTCTCACGCATTTCAGCCATCGATACATAGCTCTCTCCGCCCATCCAGCCGGAGTAAAACATATAACGTTTGTCGCTATTTTTCTTTCCAGTAACCTTAATTTTCTCTGCGTTGACAACAACGACATAATCGCCGGTATCTACATTAGGTGTAAACGTTGGTTTGTGTCGACCACGCAAAACATTCGCAATTTTTACAGCGATATGGCCCAGCGTCTCTTCCGCTGCGTCGACCAAGTACCAGCTTTTTTGTTGGTTGGTGGATGTTGCTAATGTGGTCTTCATGATTTATGAGAAAACCTCTGAAGCTGGAATTTCAGTAACGTCTGTCAATAAATTTTTTTGAATATCTGTTCTTTTTTATTGCAAACGGGTGAGTAATCCAAAATTTGCTTGTTTCCCTATAACTTAACTTTAACAGGAGTGTTACTTTGAGAGACGATTATTTACATGCAGCACAATTGGTGATTACCGATCCAAACATCCTAATCAATGTTGTCTCGCGTCGTGCGAAGCAGTTAAAAAATGGCTACAAGCCTTTGATCGAATCGTTGGAGCGTCTTTCTGCAGAGGACATAGCGCTGCGTGAAGTAATTGAAGGTAAAATCAGTTATCAACTGGACGAAAAAGAAGAAGCAGCAGTTTGAGTGCGGAGTGGGATCATCTGATTTTGTTCCGATATTGCCTTTTCTTCTCTTTAGAAGAGCAAATTTACAGTGTGCGCAAAAAAGAAAAAGGCAGATAATCAAAGCAGAGAAATTCGTAACGGCAAGGCACATCACAATTACTTTGTTGGTGACCGATTCGAAGCTGGAATTGTTCTAAAAGGTACTGAAGTCAAAGCCATTCGCTCCGGAGATGCGCAAATATCGGAGGCGTTTTGTCGTATTGAAAAGGGCGAATGCTGGCTTTTTAATTCGCACATTGGTGAATATAAGTTTGGCAATCTGCAAAATCATCCGCCGAGGCGTAAGCGTAAACTGTTATTAAGACGTCGAGAGCTGAACAAGCTATTTGGTGCAATGGAAACAGGTGGCAAATCATTGATTCCGCTGCGCATTTACATTGCTCATGGTCTGATTAAGATCGAGATTGCGCTTTGTACCGGAAAAAAGCTGTTTGATAAGCGCGAAACCTTAAAGAAAAAGATTGTTATGCGTGAAGCGGAACGCGAAATGAATCGGCGCAGGTAAATCGGAGTATTTACATCACTTGCTGTCTGACCATCTATTTTTTTGATACACGGTTGATTCATTTGTATTCATAATCAAATTAGTTGGATTCAAGTGAGTGCTATACCCAAAACCCGTGAACACATTCTAAATCAGCCGGTGGATGCGCGACAGTTGCCTTTACTGGTTCAGGATTTGACCGTTGCCTACCATCGCAAGCCGGTCATATGGGATGTGAGTTTGGAGATTCCCGAAGGTAAGCTAGTCGGTATCGTCGGACCAAATGGCGCGGGTAAAAGCACTTTGATCAGGGCTTGCCTAAGTCTTATTCCGCGTGCTTCCGGTAACATTTTGATCTATGGCTCCAGTTACGAAAAAGCGCGAAAACGGGTAGGCTACGTGCCCCAACGTGAAAGTGTCGATTGGGATTTTCCGGTGAGCGCACTGGATGTAGTCGCTATGGGAACCTATGGAACCCTCGGCTGGTTCCGGCGCGTGAATAAACGTGCCAAGTCGCTGGCGATGCAGGCGCTGGATCGCGTCGGTCTCGCTGATTATGCCGACCGCCAAATCAGTCAGCTTTCAGGTGGTCAGCAACAGCGTACATTCCTTGCTCGTGCGTTGGTTCAGGATGCGGATGTGTATTTCATGGATGAACCGTTTGCTGCGGTGGATGCTGCTACTGAGCGGGCAATTGTCGATCTGTTGAAAGAACTTCAGCAACGCGGTAAAACCTGTCTCGTGGTACACCACGATTTGGCAACAGTTGCTCAATACTTTGACTGGACAGTGTTGTTGAACATGCGAGTCGTCGCTGCTGGGCCGACTGCTGATATTTTTAACCAGGAAAATTTACGCAAGACCTATGGCGGCAAGCTTTCTCTACTCAGCGAAGCAGCTGAAAAGCTGGCACAGTCGCTTTGATCAAAGTAAGATTTTTGAAATTCGATGACGGAACTGTCAGAAATTTTTGATGTACTGCTGCTACGAAATTACAATACGCGATTAGTTGTGATTTGTACTGTTTTACTGGGAAGCGCCAGCGGCCTGATGGGTAGCTTTCTACTGCTGCGCAAGCGCTCGCTCATGGGCGACACGCTTTCCCATGCGACGCTGCCGGGAATCTGTATGGCTTTCCTTATAGGCATTCTCATGGGTAGTGATGGCAAGTCGTTGACTCTGTTGCTGATTGGCGCGACGATAACCGGCGTCCTTGGTTGCATGATTGTCTTGTTCATCCGCAACAATTCCAGAATCAAAGACGATACTGCCATGGGAATCGTATTGAGCGTTTTTTTTGGCGCCGGTGTAGTGTTGCTGTCGATAATTACCAGAATGCCGGAAAGATCCGCAGCGGGTCTGGAGTCATTTATCTATGGCAAGGCAGCAGCAATGGTTTATAGTGATTTCAAGTTATTGACTGTAGTCACTGCAGCTGTGCTGTTCATAACGCTTTTGTTGTTCAAAGAATTTCGTCTGCTGTGCTTTGATGAATCTTATGCAAGCGCGCAGGGTTGGCCGGTTAAGTGGCTCGATGTTTTGCTGCTGGCCTTGGTTACAGCGGTTACCGTTGCAGGGTTACAATCGGTTGGACTTATTTTGATTATTGCTTTTTTAATCATCCCGGCGGCAGCGGCAAGATTCTGGACGGACCATCTCAGTCAAATGCTGTTGGGCGCAGCCCTTATCGGCGGGTTAAGCGGTTGGGTTGGCGCTAGTGTATCTGCGTTAATTCCCAATATGCCAGCCGGCGCTTTGATCGTTCTCGTCGCGGCAAGTTTTTTTGCGATCAGTCTGGTGTTCGGAGCAAAACGAGGTGTCCTAATTAGCTGGTTTCATCAGTTGAGTTTAAAACGCAACGTTGGCCGTCAGCATTTATTGCGAGCCCTGTATGAAATACTTGAAGCAGATGATCGCGAGAGTGATGAAATCCTAATTCGTCCGGTGCCGTTTCGCCAGGTTCGAGGTCGGCGGACTTGGAGCGACCAGCAGCTCCGAAGCTACGTGCGGCAGGCATACAGCGATGGTTTGATAGATAGCTTGACCAAAGAGGATACGATTTTACTAACAGATGCTGGCTTGGATGCGGCAGCACGGGTAACACGCAATCACCGTCTATGGGAGCTGTACCTGATTGAATACGCGGATGTAGCTACCAGTCGAGTTGACCGTGATGCAGATGCGGTCGAACATATTCTGGGTGAAAAACTTGTCGCACTCCTTGAAGCAAAACTAATCAAACTACACACGGCTAAAGGGCTCGCTGTTCCCGCAAGTCCTCATCCCATAACCCCGGGAGATTAACCATGTACTGGTACGCAATTGATACATGGATTGTGATCATCGGGATGCTGGCTGCAGTTTCCTGTACATTGTTGGGCAACTTTCTCGTGCTGCGTAAAATGAGCATGATGGGCGATGCGGTCGGTCATGCAGTCTTGCCGGGACTAGCCATGGCATTTCTTATAACAGGCGCCCGTGCCAGTTTGACGATGTTTATCGGCGCGGCAATTATGGGTGTGTTGACTGCCGTATTTACTCAGTGGATCAGTCGTTTTGGCAAAGTAGATCAGGGCGCCTCGATGGGGATTGTATTCACCACCTTGTTTGCATTGGGGTTGGTGCTGATTGTTCAGGCGGCGGATCATGTCGATTTGGATGCGGGATGTGTTTTATACGGGGCTATTGAACTGGCGCCGCTGGATGTTATCTGGAGTTTAACGCCATTCGGTATCGCTGTTGATGTGCCACGTGCTGTTGTCGTTTTAGCGCCGGTTTGCCTGATGAATGCACTTTTTGTGATTCTCTTTTTTAAGGAACTACGCATCTCGTCGTTTGATCCTGAGTTGTCTTCGACAATGGGAATCAATGCCAACCGGATGCATTATTTGTTGATGACGCTGGTAGCGATTACCACAGTTGCTGCTTTTGAGGCGGTTGGTAGCATTATTGTAATTGCCATGCTTATCGTGCCCGCTGCTACAGCTCATTTACTTACGGATCGCCTGAGTTGGATGGTTGTCGTGAGTGTTGGAGTGGCAATTTTGTCAGCTGTTGCGGGGCATATTTTTGCAATTTCGTTCCCGGGATGGCTGGGGCTAGATCCTGACTTGATTGATACGACATCAACTTCCGGTATGATGGCTGTCGCTGCTGGATTGATTTTTGCAGTGGCCTTACTGTTTGCGCCAAAACACGGAATTTGGTCAAAAAACATGTTGAATGCCAGCCGTAAAGCAGCTCCAGAAGGCAGTGTTTAGCAGCAAAACTCCTGATCGTGAATTTGCACGGTAGAATTTTTAAACTTGCCGGATACTTTGTTTTTCCTCAGTCCTGCGATCTTAGTTTATGTGTCATAGACATCACTCGCAGATCTGACTAACCTATAAAATCCAAAATTATCATGAAACTAAAAATCATTTTTACAACACTCCTCACTTTAGCTTTGAGCGCAAACGTAACTTTTGGTTCTGATTCGGCCGGGCCTTCAATGTCGCCCGAGATCATGAAAGCCATGGAGTTGATGGCTCCAAATGAAAAGCATGTGGTTCTGGAGCAATTCGTAGGCGATTGGACGTACAACGGTATGTTCAAGATGTTCAAGGATGCACCAGCCCAGGAATTGACCGGAATGATGAAAAGCATCTTGGTTTACGAAGGCCGCTTTCTGAAACAGGAGGTTGAAGGGCCATGGATGGGTTCGAAGTTCGAAGGTCTCGGTTTCACTGGCTACGACAATGTAAAAGAGGAGTATGTGACAACATGGTTGGACAACACGGCAACCGGAATCATGGCATCATCGGGTGACTACGATGCATCCACGAAAACGCTGAATTTGAAAGGTAAGCATTCTTGTGCCATGTCCGGTGAAAAAGAGCGTTACTACAGGTCGGAATGGACGCTCTTAAGTGACAACGAAAGCGTCTACAAAAGCTATACGCTGGATCCAAATGGTGAGGAATACATGAGCATGGAGATCAGATATACGCGCAAATAGTGCATACGACGGATTCGATATCTGCAAGAAAATTAGAGATCTTAAAATTCAGGAAATAGATTGGAAAACAGAACTTTATCAATCCATTGCAGGTTCCATTAATTACATGATGGTTCCACTGTGAGAAACTACATTTTGTATAGGATAGTTTTGATTTTTGGTTATCGGGATCCATCTTCGATTTGATTATGGAATTGAGTGTTGTAAAAATCTTAACAAGCATCCTTCTACCACCCACTAGTTTAATTGTGCTGGCTTTGTTGGGCATAGGTCTTTCGATTGTTTGGAGAAAATGGGGGCTTTGGCTGGCAACCGTCAGCTTGACATGCCTCTTACTATTCAGCCTGCCAGTAGTTACAACATGTCTGGTCAATACGCTACAGAAAGATGCGCCTATCTTGGCAGACGAATTGGAGCAAACGCTTGCAGAGGCTGAAGCTGTCGTACTACTGGCAGGCGGAAGGCGTACACTTGCTGAAGAATACGGGGATGATACACCTAACTCATTTTCGTTAGAGAGGGCGCGCTATGCCGCCTGGATTGTGAGACAAACTGGCTTACCATTAGTTATTAGTGGTGGGAAAGTAAGGAATGAAGCCAAGGGTGAATCAAGCTTAATACTAGAATTTCTGAGAAGAGAATTGCTAGTTACCAAAGACTGTTATATCGAAGAAAATAGTCGTACGACTTATGAAAACGCTAGGTTTACGGCCGATTTTCTCAAACAAAAGGGTATTCGAAAAGTTGCATTGGTTACGCATGCTTGGCATATGCCACGTGCTAAATCAGCGTTTGAATATTTTGGTGTCCAAGTAATTCCTGCGCCGACTGTATTCTACGGTCGTCATTCAACCTACTCAATCGGCGAATTTTTACCGTCGTCGTATGCACTAAGATTCTCCGGGCTAGCATTTCATGAAATGTTCGGCCATTTGTGGTACAAGATACGTTACTATAAGGTTTAAGCCTGTAATGGCTAAAATACCGATATCGGAAGAAATATTAATATGGCTGAAGGCAAGCTCTGAACTATTAGAAAAACTGGAAGGAAGTGCGCCTTATTGCCAAGGCCAGTTGGGCAATCGATACAAAGATATAGTAGATCTCAATGAGTTTACCTCACCCCATAAACCAAATTAAACTAAAAATAGGTTGCGTAGGTTGATTGGTCTTGGCATCAACACTAATTTTTAAAGTCAAAAATCTATAAACGATGAACATTCACGAATATCAGGCTAAAAATCTCCTTAAAGAATATGGTGTTCCTGTCGCTGCCGGATACGCTGCCCAGACGAAAAATGAGGTAGAAACTGCGCTCTCTAACTTCGACGATGAGAAGACAATTGTTGTCAAAGCGCAAATTCACGCTGGCGGGCGAGGTAAAGGTACTTTTGTTGATGGCTACAAAGGCGGTGTAAAGGTGGTCAAAAACAGAGCTGATGCGCTTGAAGCAGCCAATCATATGTTGAACAACACGCTCGTCACCAATCAAACCGGTCCGGAAGGACGTAAGGTACAGACGCTTTACTTTACGGAAGGCTGTGAAATTGGACACGAGTATTATCTGGCAATTGTTCTTGATCGTGAGACTGCTCAATCGGTAATTATCGCTTCAACCGAAGGCGGTATGGACATTGAAGAAGTAGCTGAGAAAACACCTGAAAAAATCGTTCGTGTTCAAGTCTCTCCTACCATGGGTCTGCGTCACTTCCAATGCCGTGAAGTAGCCTTTGCACTTGGGTTTGAGGGTGAGCAGGTTAAGCAGTTTAGCCGTACTCTAACCGGACTCTACAAACTGTTTTGGGAAAAAAATGCCATGCTGGTTGAGATTAATCCTTTGGTTACCGACAAATCAGGCAACATCATCGCGCTCGACTCCAAGGTCTCGTTTGATGGCAACGCAGTATTTAAGCATCCGGATATTCAGGAACTTCGTGACCTCAATGAAGAAGATCCGAAAGAGATTGAAGCTTCCAAATACAATCTCGCTTACATCGCGCTCGACGGAAATATTGCCTGTATGGTCAACGGCGCCGGACTGGCAATGGCGACTATGGACATTATTCAGAGTTATGGTGGCTCACCGGCAAATTTTCTCGATGTTGGCGGTGGCGCCAATGAAGATCAAGTAACCGCTGCATTTAAAATCATTCTTTCGGATCCAAATGTAAAAGGCATTCTGGTTAATATTTTTGGCGGTATCATGAAGTGTGATGTAATCGCACGTGGAATTGTTGCCGCTGCAAAAAATGTGGAAATTAAGGTGCCGCTCGTCGTTCGTCTTGAAGGTACCAATGTAGAAGCCGGTAAACAGATTCTTCGCGAGAGCGGTGTCGCTTTGACACCTGCTGATAGTCTGGATCATGCCGCCAAGCTAATTGTGGAGCAAGTCGGATCCGGTGGATAAACTGTTTGTTCTACATCCTGTAGTGGACTTAAAGGAGGAGTAAAAGCTAACTTTTATCTCCCAACTTTTAACTCCTCTATTCACATGCGTTCAAGCGGCTGTATCCCTAATAGTTCAAGGCCGATCTTTAGAACGTTGCGAGTGCGGGCGCAGAGTAGTAAGCGACGTGTGCGCACAGCTTTATCATCCACCATGACCTTGTCGGCATTATAAAAGCTACTGTAAACGCCCGCAAGTTCGTACAAATAAGTGCAGAGGAAGTGGGGGCGCAGATCGTTAAGTGTCAGCTCAAGCGCGGTAACAAATCCCATCAACTTACGTGCCAGAGCCATTTCTGCATCGGTATCCGGAGGTGAGGCGTGAGTTATTGGCTTATCCGGGTCAATTTCTGCCTTTCGGAAAATGCTGTTGATGCGGGCTACCGCGTAGAGCAGGTAGGGAGCTGTATTGCCTTCAAAACTCAATAGGCGTTCCCAGCTGAAAATGTAGTCTTGGGTTCGATTAGAGGACAGGTCAGCGTATTTAAGCGCTCCGATGCCAACAGATTCAGCAATCTCGCGTTTTTCATCATCACTTAACTCCGGGTTTTTCTTTGTAACGATAGCCATTGCTTTGTTGCGTGCTTCATCAAGAAGTTCCTGAAGTTTAATTGACTCACCCGATTTGGTTTTGAGTGGTTTTTTATCGGCCCCCAGTATCGCTCCCCAGTAGACATGTGATCGTTTAGGCAGCCTGTATCCTTTAGCGCGAAACCACTTTTCAGTTGTCAGAAAAAGCTGCTGAAAGTGGTCTTGCTGGCGGGCGTCGGTGAGATAGACGATTTCATCTGCGTCGAAGGTTTCGACACGGTAGAGCATGGTCGCAAGGTCGGTTGAGGCGTAGTTACTGGCGCCGTCTTTTTTACGAATGTTGAAGGGGAAAGGTCGTTCGTTGTCACGGGCAAATTTCTTGATCTCATCGTGCCAGACGACCAGAGCGCCTTCACTTTCCTCAGCAATGCCAGTCTCGGTCAATTCATCGTATACGCGTTGAACCTTATCGCGGTAGAACGATTCGCCCAATGTGTAATCCACTTCGACTCCCAACTGTTCAAAAAGTGTATCAAATGCCTGATTGGAAAGAGCTACAATTTCTTTCCAAATTGCTGTATTTTCTGTGTCGCCGTTTTGAAGTAGCACCAGTTCACTGCGCGAGACTTCACGAAGTTCAGGCTGCTCTTGTTCCAGCAGACTGCCTTCCTTATAGAGTTGATCAAGCCTTGCCAGTGCATTGCTGCCAAGTTGCGAGAGATCAATCTTGTCGCGTTTGATCTTCATAATCAAGGTTCCAAAGTTGGTTCCCCAGTCGCCAATATGATTGTCGCGAATTAGCTCTGCCCCACAAAAAGTTAGTAGACGAGCGATTGCCTGGCCGATGACCATGGGTCTTAGGTGGCCGATATGAGCTTGTTTTGCTGTGTTGGCGCTAGGGTAGTCGATGACTACTTTTTGACCGGACTTGAGTGTTTTGGCGCCACTGCGATAGTCCTCCCGGGTCGAGTACCGCAGCTGCCATTCCCAGATAAACTCAGGTGTAAGCTTGAAGTTGATAAATCCGGGACCAGCGATTCCGAGTGTGACATAGGATGGATCAAATTCTCCGGAAGCCTCAGCTGCGGCGATAAGATTCTTCGCAAGATCTCTCGGGTTTGAATTTCTTTTTTTGGCAAGAGCAAGGATCCCATTGGCCTGATAGTCCCCGAAACGAGGATTGGCCGGATGCACATTCGGAATAAACTCAGCGCCAATTCCTTCTACACGAGCGGCAATTTTAATCAGTTTGCTCTCGATTGCCTTTGATGGGTTAAACCAGATTTCCATAAAACAAGAGCAAGAATCTGAGTGGGCCAGGTCAAGTTCTCCTTTTCGGAACTCTTGCTGCTATTCCAAAACTCAACAACAGCATTTTCACTGCTTTACAGTGCAAAGCAATGGAATCGGTGATCATAGAGCACTTCTCTTCTTTATCTACAAATGTATATAATTTTTTTCGAGAAGGTACAATATCGCTCATCTAAATCGTATCTATAGTTATAAAAACATCTTTCATGCCTATAAAATTGTCAGGTTTGACTTTGTTACTCAGCCTAAAGCCACTGAAATGAATCTTCAAACTACGGTACAACCAAACTGTCATGAAATTACATCACTGGCCACGAGTATTATCAAGAAATCCATTTTTCTTTAGTTGCAATTTTTTAACAGCAGCAATTTTTAATTTTACATTATGAGTCGTCCGATCTGGCCAGTCGTCACTGAAAACCTAGCACAGCAGTTATCCGCAGCACAGGGAGGAATTGTCCATGCGGTTCAGTTAATGCCCTACCTGCCGCTGAGTCTTGAATTGATTGAACAAACTCTCGATGCGTTGACAAAATCGGATCGAGTGGAAAAAAGGGTAATCGCCGGCTTTTCAGCTTACCTGTTTAAAGAATCGATCAACAAAACGCCTCATCGATTTGCGCCGCGCGTTTGCGTTTATTCAAACGAACCACTGGACGATTTTGAACATTCCGTGATTAGCTCTGATGTAAAAGGAACCGTTGAAGCAGAATTAGCAAATCTGGCGGCCAGTGACACATGGCCCGCCCTGGCGGTCTGGCAGCACGAGCTTCTCTACCTTGCTGCAAACTTACCGGCGCCGGTAAGCGCTAGTTCAATAGCAGGTCATTCGCGGCTTTCTTTCAAGCGGGTCGAAGAGCGTGTGAAGCTTCTCCAAAGCAAAAACGTTATCAAGCTTGATCCAGAACTTAATGCATGGGAACTGCCGCCGCTGAACTATCCGCGAAAATTTTACACATATCAGGACGCCTTTATACGCCAATTTCCGGGTGCTATCAAAGAAGAGCTTGAAGTTCGACTCGTTAAAGGTCTTAGCTGTGCGCTCGGTATACTTTTGCTGTGTTTTGTGCTCGCTGTGATCGGTAGGATTCCTTTCCCTCTCATCTTCTCTGGCGGTCTGATCGCTTCAGCGCTTGTTTTTCTCAAAATTCTAAAATCATCCCCTAAACCCATACCTGAAATTTAGCACTATGGCTCAACAACAACCCGATTTTCAATTACCGCCTGCGTTTACCACTGCACTAAGTGGCTTCAAGGGACCGCTTATCCTTGTCTTGATCGCTCTTATTGGACTGACCATTGTGACACTGCGTACGTTTCGTGTTCAGCGTGTTTCAGGAACTGAAGTCGGTATTAAGGTCAATAATGTCACCGGTGAAATAACGGTTATCGCCGAGTCCGGCACTAATATTTACAATGGCCTGCTTAATTCGTTTCACTTGCTGGACCTGACTGTTCAGCGACTTGAGATGGTTTCTCAAAGTGGACGCGGCCAACGAAGTGGGCGCGACGACCTCCGCATCAAAACTGTGGATGGCAGTGATGTTTTTCTGGATCTTACGATTAACTATCAGTTGCGCCGGGACATGGTAAAAGAAGTTGTCATCACCTCGGGCCTGGAGGACGCCTACAAGTACAAATGGGTGCGCGATTACTCCCGCTCCGTTTGCCGGACGGTTTTTGGTGAAATGACTACTGAAGAATTTTACGATGCCAGCGTGCGTAATCAGAAAGCTCAGAAAGCAATGGACGAACTAAACCGTCTGCTCAAATCGTACGGTCTCGAAGTCAGCAGTGTTATTGCTGAAAAGTTTAGCTTTCACAAAGAATACGAAGAGCGTATCCGGGCCAAAAAACTAGCTGATCAGGAAGTGGAAGAACAGATATCAAAAGCAAATGCCGCACGCCAGAAGCAGCTCTTCCGCATCGTCGAAGCCACCAAGAAAAAGGAAGTGGTCCTGGCGTCCTACGCCGGTGAAATGGAAAAACTTATCGTGGAAGCCAATGCCAACGCCGAACGTGATGTTCGCCAGGCAGAAGCCTATGTCATCGATGTCCAACTAGGCGCTGACGCCACTTACTACCAGCGCGAAAAAAATTCTCAGGCTATATTGGCCAAAGCTCAGGCAGAAGGTGAAGCTTTCACAGCAATGGCGGAGGCTTATGCTGGAATCGGTGGAATGAATCTCGTCAAACGTGCCTATGCCCAAAAAATCGGTAGCATGGAAATTACCGGACAGCCTTTTTCAATAGAAGGTGAAACCGAACGCCTTGTTTATCGGGATGAAACATCCGAAAAGAAACGCACGAACAAACCACAAGTTCTACAGAATTCACTGTAGAAACCATCAAATTCAAACAAAATCTGTTATCTCATGAAATTTGTAAAAATTTTTGCAGTCGCGATCCTCTTAATAGTCGTTGGCATCTTCCTTAGCACCAACTTTCTCTTCATTCGTATTGAACTGGGTGAGACTGGAGTACGAACTCAACAGTACGCCATTCTGGGTAAAAAAGGGGTTGTTGAGAAAGACTTTGGTCCCGGCTGGCACCGAAATATCCCTTTGCTTGATATTTGGAAAGTCTTTGATTCCACGGTGCAGACCACTGAATTTACAACAGAACGAGAGCGCCAGGAAACCCGAAAAATTTATAGCATCCTTTCGCAAACTTCACGCAAGTACCTTGATTCAGCGCCCGCCGGAGGCCCTGGGCAGGTGGAACTTAAATCAAAAGACGGCTACACTGTGCGTCTGGATGTTACCGTGAAATACCGGATCAAACCCGATGAAGTTCATCAACTCTACACAAAGCTTGGTTCCGAAGCCCGCTACAAAGGCATCGTACGCGACCAGGTTCAAAAAGTAATTCGCGACACTTTTGGTACCATGTTGACCGAACAGTTCTACGACCCAGAAGTGCGCCGTGTAAAAACCCTTGAAGGAACTAAGGTGCTAAAGGAAGTACTCGCTGGAAACAATATCGAACTGATCGATATACTTATTCGCGACATTGCCTTTGACCCGACCTACGAGCGAAAGATTCTCGACAAAAAACTGGCCGACCAGGATGTTGAATTGAACAAGTCCAAGGCTCTTGCCGAAGAGAAGAAAGGCGAGACAAATCGCATCAATGCTGAAACGGAGGCAAAAGTGCGTGTTATTGAGCAAGAGCTTAAAGCAAAGCAACTGACGATGCGTGCTGACACAGACAAGCAAATCGCCCAAATCAATGCCGATGCCCGCTTGGAAGCTGCGAAACTAAAAGCTGACGCAGACCTTTATAAGGCTGGACTGGAAGCCAAAGGCACATTACTCGAAAAAGAAGCAACCGCCGAAGGAGAGCGCCTGAAAGCCGTTGCCCTCAACACACCAGGCGGTGAAAACTTGGTTGCACTTGAGACAGTTGAGCAACTCAACTTTAGCTGGATGAACATATCGACTCAAAAGGAAGATTTTCTGGATGTTGAAACTTTCCTGAAAAAGATTGGCGCCAAAGCCGATTGATTTTCAACATGTGCTCTTGCTACTAACCGGCAACTACTATATCTACCCTTAGTTGCTGTAATAGTTTTTGCGATCTCAATACTCGTTTGAAACCCCGTCAGTGCTCCACGATTGTCAGAATAATAACTGAAAACGCACACCGAACCAGCTAAAAATGCCTTTCGTGCTTTGGACAAGAGTTCGATCCGTGATTTAATTCTACATTGTTAAGTTGGAGGGCAACGCTCCGTCGTTGCCGCAGTACCAATGCCAACGTGCGGAAATGACTGAGCATTTCCCTCCAGTAGACTGCTAATTTGAACCATATAAAATGTTTTGGG
>CAZUYZ010000203.1:0-3825 GCA_964624365.1 uncultured Puniceicoccaceae bacterium | reverse complement strand
GTAGGTCGGGCTGGACCACCAGGTCTGTCCATTGGCATCGCGCACTTCGGTGACGAAGCTGCGATCGTCGTAGAGAGTCTCCTGCGAGTAGGAGTACCAGGCTAAGTAATGATTATGATCATGAGGCAAATCCTCCATTTCCGGTGGACGCCAGTAGTGCGTGAGACGGACAGGGCGCGAGTAGCTGTCGTAATCGGTCTGTTGGTAGAACCAACGGTTTTCGATCTTGCTCAGTGCCAGGAAGGTGCGGCCCAAATCGTCATAGTAATACGAACGGCGGAAGCCGGTGGAGGATTTTTCCAGATGGAGCTTGCCGAGCTGTTGATGCTCGTCGGCGCCGTCGTAGTAGTAATTGTGGGTAACGGTAGCAATCGCAGGATCGGCGGCATCATAGGATTCTTCAGTAATGCGGCCTAAAATATCGTAGGTCTTGGTACTAACGTTGCCGACAGCGTCCGTTTGAGAAACGATTTGCCCCAGGGCATTGTAGGTATAGCTCCAGATGCCCATGTCGGGATCGTCCATGGCTATCTTGTTGCCTAGAATGTCGTAGGTCATGGAAATGACGCGGTTCTCGGAATCAACGGTCTCCAGTAGGTTCCCAACTCCGTCGTAACGGTACTGGATCACGAGTGGATTGCCTGCCTGGTTGTAAGAAGTGACGGTCTCACTGTCGCCTTTGGCATTCAGGAGTGTGACGGTAACCTGGTCGTTGGCATTGGCATTAACCGTATCGGTGCCCTGATAGTTGCGGATAGTGGTCGTTTCACGACCATTGTAGATTGTTTTGGCCTTGGTATCGTCCGGAGCTTCGACGACATTAATTCGACCAATTTCATCAAAGGTAGTTTTTGTCCAATAGGTGGGACCGTCGGCTGCATAATAGTTCTCAGCAACGCAATCGACCTGGCCAAACTCATTGTAGTGAGTGTCTTGATAGATGGTCCGACCATCATAGCCTTCGGTGCAGGCACGGATGGCACGACCGGCGCGATCGTACCAGGTAGTCGATGGTGGCGCCACGGAACCCGTGGTCGTTACACGATATTTGGACGTCGCTCTAGTGCCCACACCATTTTCTCGAAGAACCGTTTGCGAAGCATCGTACACATACTCTGTGGCAGCCCAAGTACCATCGGGACGGTCTTCACGGATTGCGCGACCCAGTGCATCGTAGGTAAAGTGAGTGGTGCGTCCGTTGGGTCCGGTTTGCGAGAGTAGCCAACCACGAGTGGAATCATACACGCGGGTCTCCGTATGGCCAAGCGCGTTGGTGGTCTTTGTGTAGAAGCGACCGGTGGGGTCAAGCACACTGTGCGTTTCCGAAACAAAGGCGGGACCATCGGCAGGATTGATCTGGGTGGAAGTAATACGGCCTTCGGGGTCGCGAGTGTAGGTGGTGGTTACGGAAAGTGGATTGCCTGGCTGAACAGTCTCCGAAAGAAGCAAACCATTGGAATCGTAGGTGAATTCTGAGGTACGGATGACGGTTTCGTTTTCTGTCGTCGTATCCGGTGCGGTGGAAGTGACCGTAGCCGAAGAGAGACGGCCAAGGAACCAAGTCGCTACATTATCATAGGCATAGGTATTCTCTGTAAGCTGTGTATAGCCGTCGTGAACTTCATTTGTGCCATTTGCCGGATCATGGTCGTAATCAATAAAGATGCGTATATTGTTGCCGTTGAGATCAAAATCGTTGGTCGTCAAGGTATGTGCATAAGCGCGGGCTTCGAGATCAGCAAGACGAGCAGCTTCACTTGCTGTTGAAAAATCGGCTGTTGGATCATGTTCCGCTTTCCATTCTCTGGATGACTGATTGTAAGGGAATATTGTAAATCCACCCTTTGAGTATCCTGAGTATATTGTTACTTCCTGCGAATAAGCATCCTCCAGCAGTCGTCTGTTTAAATAAAGAGCGAGAACTTCACCTTCGAGGCTTTGAGCGACTAATTGCTCGGTTTCCTTGCGTAAAGCGATACCACTAAAGCGAGTTTCATCGTAAATAGATGCAGCTCCAAGTGTATCATTGAGGCCTGCTATCAGAGCGCTCTGAAGCCCTGCTGAAGGGGCGCTTTGACCATTATAATTATCTAAAAGGTCTTTTGTAGTTTGCTCCAACTGATCATATATAAATTGAGAAACCGGGTCAGAATGACTCTTTATTTTAGTGGCAAATCCGCTGAAATCAGTAAAATCGCCTAACGAATATAGCAAAGACTCTGCCTTCCCATTTACAACATTTTCCGCACGGGTGAGCATCTGCCCCTTCGGGCCATAAGTGCTGCTGGAGATAACCATACCAGTATATGGGAAGTCTTGGTGCAAAATATCCATTTTGCTAATTTCCGTCTGTGGGTCGTAAGACTCGAAGACTCTGAAGCCGAGGAATCCACGACCATGTGTATGGTACCGCGCTTCAGCGTAGGTGTACTCTGAAGTATAGAGAATTGGATTGCCGTTGGCGTCTTCAATGCCGATATCCTTGGTGATTGAGGAGACGACGCGCATGGGGCTCTGAACGGTGACTGTCTTCGGCGTCGCGTCGTTTACAGCTTTTGTGTAAACATCTCCGTTTGTTAAAGGCTTGTAAGTGATTTCAGTGGAGACGCCAAAGTTGTTCGTGACTTTAGTGAGGAGTGTTGGTTGGGATTGGTTTAGGTGCACTTTATCTTGGCCCCAGCCATTCCAACCATTTATCTGGTAGATGTCGGGTAGACCATCTCCGTTTAAATCCATAAACTTAAGACGGGACGCATCCCAGCTGGCTGCACTTACATCACCGCTAATGTAAGTATTGAGTCCATCAACAGGATTGTTGTAAACCTCCTGTGCGTAAGTCTGAAAATCAAAACTAGACGATAATGTTTCTCCCGTTAAAGAATCCTGATAATTCACGGATTCAATAAATGAAAGAGGCACATAGGTGTCCACAGCGGAGTACGAAAGCGAATAATTACCAATCTCAACTCCGCCCGAAAGCACCCGAATCGTCTTCAACCGTTCATCACTGCTGAAATCTACCCCGCTCAAAAAGCTGGTAATTTTATCATCACGAACTTCACGCTCAAAAGTGACTTTTAATTGATGCCCAGCGGCACCGTACACAATTTCAGAGAGGTATTTCTGTTTGGTCGTAGCTGACTGCACGTAGATATAATTAATCTCGTTGCCATTGCTGTCTTCGATCTTTTCCAGCAGCCAGGAAATCTTTGCTCCATCGGACGGATTACCCGCTAAGTCATAGATCAGTGAGGTGGCAGCGCTGGCGCCGTAGGTTTTGGTCAGGCCAGACTTGGTCTCGACTATGAAGTAATTTGGGCCGGAGGTCGCGGTGCCATGGGCGATCACGCGGACGAAACTGTCAATTTCGGTGCGATACTCCGAACCGGGCGCGCCGTAAGTTCCAGCTACACAGACCAAGCGCTGGCCATCCAGCACGAAGCGATCATTATCGTCAAAGTCGATGCCGTCGGTCATATTGTCTTGCTCCAGAGTTGTCGCGGTTCTGGAGATCGCGGACAGGCCGCCCAAGCTGAAGCCCATGCCAAGCAGACCGTTGCCACCTGTGCTGTCGTAATCGATTGACAGTTCCGGTGTCATGCCGGCGACACCTTCCGGCAGACTAATCGGCATGGAGTAGGTGGCGTTGCCTTTATTGGTAACTACGACATCACCCGGCAGGCTGCCGACGAGGGAATTGGCCCTGAGCGTTGACGTTGAGAACGTTAGTGCAAGCGTGAGCAGTACGGTTATAGAGCGCATAGAACGATAGATTAAGTTAAGAAAGTTTGTTTTGGCCCACGAATCGCACGAATTGGCACGAAT
>CAZUYZ010000202.1:0-7678 GCA_964624365.1 uncultured Puniceicoccaceae bacterium | reverse complement strand
AGACTGTTTCAGTCTTCAGACAAAGCCCCTACGAAAAAGAGACATAAGAGGGAGTTGGGCGATCCCCCGGCAAGTCAGCAGGGGGCCCACGCGGCTTCGCGATCCGGTCGAGTCTCCGGCGTCTACGTTTTGAGCATCGCCGTCTTTTCAGTTACCTGCGTCCCGATGAGTCGGGACTTCGCAGCATCTTCAAAACCTCCGCGCCCAAGCGCCTCGTTATTTGAACGGTCGGCCTCCGATGCTTATCACCTTAGCCGTCTAACCGCCAGTAGCCGAGAGCCGCTGTGCGCCACCGGCTACGATCTCGCTTGCCGTGCCGCGTCCCTCCATGCGCCCCCCAAAAGGGTGGCTTCCCCCAACCACCTGCGCGGCGGCTGCCCCGCCACGGCGCGCCTGGCCGCGCGCTTCAACCAATACGACGCAGCCAATCAACCGCCAACACAGAAGCACCGTTTCAGGACTTCCTGCGAAATCGCCAACTCTTTGCGCATATGGACAAAGGCACTGATAACGTAAACGCTCATTGCATCGGCCTTCTCGGAGTTAAGTACGTTAGCTGCCTGCAGGGCGCCATGTTCGGTGAACACATAAGGAAGATATTTTCGATGTTGTCCTCGCTTTAAGGTCGCAATCTGCGACCTTAAAGAATTCCACTCGTCTTTAGTGAGTTGGAAACGAAAGGATTCTGGGAACTTGCGTTCATTGCGTTTGACCTGTTCGTTCAAGCGTTTGGTCGTTACCTCGTAGAGTTTGGCCAGGTCAGTATCGAGGATGACCCTTTGCCTGCGGATGGTTTGAATGGGTATGCCCAGCATAGTGAATCGGTGGTGAGCCGTAAAGCATCAAACGGCATTTTCAAAATTACGAGGCTTTATCAAGATAGCTTTCCAGCATCTCCAAAACGACGCCTTGCTTTGCTTTTGGAAGTCCAGTCAAACGTTTAGACAATTTTTTGACCCCTGGGGGGAGGACTTGACTTTTCTTTTTCCGGTTTTAGATCGAATAGTTCATCAAGTGAGACTTCAAGCGTCCTGGATGCTTTGAGGACAAAGTCCATTGTAGGGTTTGCACAATTGCGCTCGTAGTGCAGCACAAGATTGCGCGAAATCCCTAGGGCGTCGGCAAACTCCTGTTGAGTCATGCCACGCTGTTTGCGAAAATAAGAAAGTCTTTGCCCGAAAAAAGGAGCTGCTTTGGTGGTGGTTCGTCCGCTTGCCATCCGGTCATTATACGGATGATTCCGAGAATTTGGTTTATTTGAAGAAATTACTTACATGGTTATGACAATCTGAACTACCAAATAATTATGCAAGTTAAGAATGGCAAAAACTATGACAATTTTGACTTGACAGCCTAAACGCAAAAAGGCTAGCAGCTGAGTCCGGAAAACGTAAGCCACTGACCTTCAACAATTAAAAACCCGAAACTACCATGAATGAAGAAACCGACATCGAAGAACAAACGCAGATGCGTACAGCGTGCGCTCAGTGCGGCAGCGGAGGCGAAGAAGCGCGACCTGCAAAAACTCAGTGGTGCGCTGCTGCGCGTGGACGTGCATATCACCAGACAGGAGGAAGAGGCATTAAAGCTTTTTTCCGAAGGCATGGAGATCGGCCGTTTTCTGGAATGCTTTGCCGCAGACCTGGCAGGATCGGAACGCCACATCTGGCCGCAGTGCCATCACGAAGCACATAACTGGCTAAAAGCACATGACGAAGGCCGGGCGCTGGGGTGTACGGGGCGAAGTCAGCACAGTGACTCCGGCGAAGGGAGGGACTTCAGTGAAACTGGTGCTCGAAATCCATCCGCAGGTCGTTGAGGAGGCGCAGCGGCTGACCCGTAGACGCTGTCTGCAGGGACTGGCCGAAACGCTGTGCGAACTGGCCTTTGATCTGGTCCAGTGCGAAACGCGCCCGGGCAGTTGGGAAAAGCCGTCTGCTTCCGATCGGCAGCGGCGCCCTGCGCTGGCTGGAAACCTATCTCGAAATCAGCCGCCCCGCGCTCTGCATGAGCATTACAGAGGCAGCCTTTTTTCTCACCGGCTATGGCGAACGCTTCAACCCCCATTACCTGGGCAACTGGGTCAGCCGGACGATGAAGGCCGCAGGCATCCGGAAGAAAGGAGCCTGTCACCTGCTGCGGCACAGCTGCGCCACGCACATGATGGAGAGTGGGGCCGACTTGCGGAGCATCCAGCAGACGCTCGGGCACGCTCGGCTGGACACAACCCAGATTTACACTGAAGTAAGCATCCACCATCTGCGCGAGGTCTACAACAATACCCATCCAAACGCACAAAAAGGATGAACATTGCTTTGGGCTAAAGTCTCTGTTCTAACTGTCTTTGTCGCTGGATGAACTGGCGGCTTAGAAAAGAGAAAGAGTATATGATAGAACTCGCTCTCGTGCTAATGGTATTGCTGCTGATCGTGACGCGTCTCACTGAGAAGTAGCATGTAAAGAAAAAGCCTCTGGGAGCGGTAACTCTCAGGGGCTTCCTGTTTTTAGAAAGGAGGCGAGCTAATGACGCCCGCTCTAATGCTATTTAAAAAGAATAGGTCATGTAGGGGGGCATTGTCAAATCGGAAATATCCTCAAAATGTAAACTTTGCAGGGCTAGCCTGTAGTGTCATAGCATTTTTGAGTTCATGCTTCTGAGTCCCGCTAGCGGGGATGTGTTTGGAAAAATGGAACGGGACTCCTGTTTAGGGAGCCCCGCGTGTTGGTTGAGGTGGTATGACTTTACGTGTTACCAGAAGTCTTAATCCAAAAGGTAAGGTAATCCGAAGAGAATGAATAGAAAAAGCAGGGTGGCCGCTGCAAAGAAGGCAAGGCATCCGATCTTTGCGCGTTTGATATCGGAACCGCCGGAAAACTGTTTGAAATTGGCCTCAATTGAAGCATCCGCACTGGTCGTCGCAATATGTGTCAATGTCTTCTTTTCGCTGGACTTTTGATCTTCGGTATCAGTGTCGATAGGCTTGACTAGAGATTTTTCAGCAGCGTCTTCTGGCTGACTTATTTCTTGGTTTGTCTCGGCCTTCTGAATCTGTAGGTCCAGCCATTCCAGATGTTTTCGGATCAAGCTTCGTTGAGCGCGCAGTTCATCAATTGATTTAAACATAAAAAAATCCTGGCTCCAAAAAAGCCAGGATGTGCTAAAGGTCGAATTAAAATTTTGATCTAAGCAACGTTCGCAATTTCACCTTCATCAATGTCGATGACACTAACTATACGGTGAGACTTGTCGAATTGAACTTTCCCAGGCTTCAATGCAAAGAGGGTAAAGTCGCGGCCAATACCCACGTTATCACCCGGGTGGTAACGTGTGCCACGCTGGCGCATAATGATGTTGCCAGAAATAACGCTTTCGCCGCCAAATTTCTTTACTCCGAGGCGTTTTGATCGACTATCGCGGCCGTTGCGGGAAGTTCCTTGTCCTTTTTTATGTGACATTTTGAGCTCAGTTTAAGGGTGACTATTCGTTTATGGATTCGATTTTGATGACGGAAAGGTGCTGGCGATGGCCACGGCGGCGTTTGTAGCCTTGGCGGCGCTTCTTCTTAAAAACAACTACTTTTTTATCTTTCTTGTTTTCGAGAACGGTCGCTTTCACAGAAGCGCCTTCAACAAAAGGAGCGCCGAACTTAGCGTCACTGCCCTCACCAACCATGAGCACCTCATTGATATCAATGGTGTCGCCTGATTTTGTATCTGGAAACGAATTAACTTTCAAGATATCTCCCGGAGTGACGGTGAACTGACGTCCTTGTGTTTGAATTGTAGCTTTCATCGAAAAACCTGACAAAAAACCTGCTTGTAACGGTTTAATCAAGTAATTTTTAAATATTTTTAAGATTTGGTTTCATCCGCTCAGGCATATCAGTGTGAAACTGCTACTTTTGCGCCCTTTGGTTGGCCGATGTCAGTCAGCAGTTTTTTAAACCAGAGAGCATCAATATCAAATGGTTTGCCACCGGCAATGCGTGGAAACTCGATGGCACGTAGCTGGCCGTTGTGTGACTCGTCGTGGCCGATGACTCCGCTTTTTCCGTTGATGGCACAGTCTACTGCAAAGTCAGTGCAGCTTTTAATCAGACGTAAGTCGTCTTTGTTGGCAGGCGCTGAACGGGCAAAATAGCCGCTTTTTTGTACCAGCACTTTTTCGGCATCCAGCATTTCCGCAAACTGTTTCCCAAACCATTGGCCAGGATTCACTGCATCGAGCTTAACATGTCCGAAGGCGTCGCGAGGCACCTCTTCGCCAGCAGCCTCCATTTCTTTGACGATTGTCTCAACACCAGCGCCCTCCGAAAGGAAGATGTTTACATTGTCGTGAGTATCCATGACTGCCTTCAGACGGGCTGCTTCGGATTTAATATCGATTTCCATCTCCGGAATAAAAACAGCATGCACTTCTTTGCGGGCTTTGCTCAGCTCAATAGCATCCAGCCAGTTCAGTTGTTGAAGCCGCTCATGATAGATTTCAGCTGTAGCTGCTGTAAGCCATCCGCAATTGCGCCCCATTACTTCATGGATAATTAACATCCGCGGGTTGGCATTGTACTCAGCAACGACATTTTCGAAGTAGCGGGCGCCTTGTTCAGCAGCAGTCCAGGCGCCCAGGCTTTGCGCAATGGGAAAAACATCATTGTCTACAGTTTTGGGCAATCCGACTACGGTAAGTGTGTAATTATTTTCAGCGAGATAGGCTGCCAGGTCCGCAGCTGTTGTGTTGGTATCGTCACCGCCAATCGTATGCAGCACATCGATAGAATCTTTGGTCAGCTGATCAGCGGCTACCTTGAGCGGATCTTGTCCTTCTTTCACGAGGCCGCGTTTGATACAGTCGTCAATGTTGGTTAGTTTTACACGACTGTTACCAATCGGACTGCCGCCGTGAGCATGCAGGATCGATGCGCATGCACGTATCTCCTGGTTGACCGGAATGCTATCGCCAAGAAGCAAGCCTTTGTATCCGCTGCGATAGCAGATAATTTCAACATTTGGATATAGTTCCGTGTAGCGCTCAATTAAACCGCCGACTGCCGAAGAGAGACAGGGGGCCAGGCCACCGGCGGTGAGTAGTGCAACTTTTCTTACAGGTGTTTCAGTCATACTGGTTCAGTCAATTAAATAAATAGATAATAGAAATGGTTTCAAAACTTCTTTGAAACCATACAAACTTTATTCTGACTCCTTGAAAATACTATCTATATTTAGGAATCAACTATTTGTTGTGGCTTATTATTCAAAACAATACCAATTTCCCCAACAGTGAAATTGCCCAACATACTTACACTTTCTCGCATACCAATTCTTTTTGCAGTGGTTCTGTTACTTAATTTGCAATTTAGAGGAGCCTGCACTGCTGCATTTTTATTGTTTATCGTTGGTGCATTAACTGACTGGGCCGACGGATATTATGCCCGTAAGTTGGGGGTTGTCTCAAATTTTGGCAGGCTTATGGATGCGTTGACTGACAAGGTGCTAATGGTTGGGCTTTTTGTTGCTCTGGTTGTAATGAATGTGCTTCCTGCGCCTTGGTCTCTTTTTCTGGTACTCATGATTCTGAGTCGTGAGTTTCTAATCACTGGTTTGCGCTTGGTTGCAGCCAGTTCCGGAGTGGTTCTGGCTGCTGAAAAGTCTGGAAAACAAAAAACGGTCAGCCAAATGGTTGCCGCAATTGCACTCTTGCTGGTGGAGGCTATACGTCACGACTTTCCCAACCAGTTGCCAGATGTACTCGTCGATCGATTGTACCAGGTGGGAGTTGTATTTTTTGTCGTAGCTACGGTTTTAACAGTTTCTTCAGGCCTTAATTACATGGTTAAATACTGGTCATTATTTACAGGAGAGGAAGGATAGTGGAATGTATGGTATAAGACGTTATTTTCCTTGGGTACGATTTTTGCCGACAAATATCGTTGTCAATTTCGCGACGCTTGGTCCTTTGGGACTGGTCAAAAAAGGGCCGGGCACGGTTGGTAGTGTCGCAGGCATTGCGCTGTATGCGGTTTTCTTTCATAGAGCCATGCCGCTTGAATATCTGCTGTTATCCGCGTTGTTCTTCTATCTGGCGGTTGCATTTTGTGATGAAGCTGAACGACGATTGCAGATGCGTGATCCGGGGAGAATTATTTTGGATGAGTTCATCGCAGTTCCTCTGGTTTTCTTTGGTATGAATGGTCCTCGTGGGTTGATGGCTCAACACGATGGCTGGCCGGTTTTGCTCGCTGGGTTTGTGATCTTTCGGCTATTTGATATTTTTAAGCCTCTTGGAATTTCGAAGCTCCAGAATTTTCCAGGTGGCCTTGGTTGCGTGCTTGATGATGTAGCCGCCGCCGCCGCTTCCTGTGTGGCGCTACATTTGTTGCTCTATTTTTTCTAGCGTCGTGACGTCTTCTTAAGTGGTGTGAAACTCTGTCATCTAGGTTGTCCGGCATGGAGCATTCCTGAGTGGCGGGGCGCTTTTTTGCCTGAAAAGACTCGGACGTCCGAATTTTTGAGCGAGTATTCGAAGACCTTCAACACAGTCGAGGGCAATTCCTTTTTTTATGCGCTGCCGAAGATCGATGTTGTGAAGCGCTGGGCGATTCAGGCAGCCGAAGGTTTTGAGTTTTGTTGCAAGGTTCCACGCGATCTTTCTCACTCAAGCTCTCTACAGAGTGAGGGTGCCGTTTATGACTATTTGATCCAATGCCTGGACTGCTTTGCTCAAGCCAACAAGCTGGGTCCTACTTTTTTGCAATTACACGCCAGTTTTTCGCCGGAACGATTGGACGAATTGGAGCGCTTTTGTAATCGCTGGCCCAAGCAATTTCCACTTGCAGTAGAAGTTCGGCATATGGACTTCTTTACCAATGAATCTTCGGTGCAAACCCTTAATCAATTGCTGGAAAGTCATTCGGTAGATCGTGTAATTTTCGATAGTCGTGCACTTTTCCATGCGCCTCCGAGCGACCCCGCTGAAAAAGTGTCGCAGAGTCGCAAGCCTAAACTGCCGGTCCGATGGGAGACAACAGGGCAGCGGCCAATGGTTCGCTTCGTTGGTCGGAATGCAATCGCATCAGTTCTTCGCTGGCAGAAGGAGGTTGCCGAAAAAGTGGCGCTTTGGATTAGCAAAGGGAAACGCCCTTACGTATTTATGCACACACCGGACGATACACTGGCACCTTACCTTTGTAGGCAATTTCACCAGTTGTTAAAAGAATATATTCCCGCGCTTCCCGATCTCACGTTTCCGCAAAAGCAGGAGCAGATCGAATTGTTTTGATCGTTTACAGCTAAGTAGAGAATTATTTGTACATTCTTAAGAACTTGTGTGTAGCCACGGCGCTCAGTCGCCGTGCAACTTCTGTTCTGGTCAAGCAACGCCTCGGCTACACCTGTACAAATAATCGTGAGTTTTACGATGCAAACCGGTAGCGCAGGCGTATCCTCGCGCCGCAAGAGCGTTTGAATGCTTCAGCCAACTACGCCGCCGTTTCGACATGCTCAAGGCTAACAACAGGTGCGCACCGAGATACCCGAAAAATTCAGATCTCTGGACATAGGCTTCTTGATTTAAGCCACTAAACGGCGGGTAATCCTTTATTTTAAGCACAGTTAGCGCGGGTGCTTGTTTTGTTACATTTAGGCAAAATGTTTTCTTATTTCTTGCGCGCGTGCACGCACG
>CAZUYZ010000201.1:0-10374 GCA_964624365.1 uncultured Puniceicoccaceae bacterium | reverse complement strand
ACGTCCACCAGTGGGGTCAGACAGCGAACGATCTTTGGATAGTCGGCAAAAAATTGAACGGCTGCTTCGACATCCAGATCAAGAATGTCAGCAATACTCAGCTGGTTGAATTGGATTTCCAGAACTTCCGGTTTGAAACGTTGTCCCTCACAGGTTTGACACGGCACGAACAAATCCGAAACAAACTGCATCTCAATGCGTTCATAGCCAAGCCCTGCGCAACTATCGCAGCGGCCATCGCCACTGTTAAAGGAGAAATGGCCCGGTTGCATGCCTGCTGATTTTGCTGACTCTAGTTTGGCGAACAGTTTGCGGATCTCGTTCCAGGCATCTGTGTAACTGGCTGGATTAGAGCGCGGCGTTTTACTGACCGGACTCTGGTCGACTAGAACGATTTCACCAATCGGAGATGTGGATTCTATATCTTTAATCTGTGATGGATCGTCCACCGACAGGCCTTTTTGAGCGAGCAGGTTCTGGTAAATGACGTTGTTGAGAAGAGTACTTTTCCCAGAGCCGGATACTCCGCTCAGACAGACAAAGCATTTTTGCGGGATGTGTAGATCGACAGCGTTCAGATTATTTTTGGTCGCTCCGTAAATTGAGAGCTTAGGCGCTTTTTCGACGGCGCGGAATTTTTCCGGTGGTGGGATATGCTCCCGATCCGAGAGAAAGCGACCCGTTATCGTATCTGAGCTCAGTATTTTCTCGTAGGATCCGCTGAATGTGAGTTGACCGCCCCGGATACCGGGCTGCGGGCCGATTTCGATCAGATTGTCTGCTGCCCGCATGATTGCCTCATCATGCTCGACGACAACGACTGTATTACCCTGATCCGTAAGACGCCGCAATATGGCAATTAGCCGATCCATGTCACGTGCGTGCAAACCGACCGAAGGCTCGTCCAGCACGAATAGTGTGTCGACCAATGATGAGCCCAGGCAGGATGTCAGATTAACCCGCATGGTTTCGCCACCGGAAAGCGTGCGGGAACTGCGATTGAGCGTCAGATAGCCCAGACCGACCTGATCGAGAAAGTGCAGCCGGGTAATGATCTCGTTTAGAGCGCTATGGTTGGTCTGTGCCTCGGGTAGTACGCTCAACAAATCGAGCAGTTCGCTAACATTTTTCTGATATAAATCAGGCAGTGTATAACCTTCCCACTTCCAGTGGAGGGCTTCCGATTTCAAACGGGCGCCGTTGCAATCGGGGCAGCTTGTGTAGCTTCTAAATTTTGAAAGAAACACGCGGAAATGCATTTTGTAGAGTTTCGTCTCCAGCCAATCAAAAAATCGATAGACGCCGTACCACTGATAGTTTCCTTCTTCGTAATCGGGTTCACCTTCCATGATGAAGGCAATTTCATCATCGGTAAGCTCCGACCAGGGAACGTTCGTACGGATGCCGTATTGTTTCGCGGCACGTTGCAAGTCACGCAGGCTTTCACTGTAAACATCACCGTGGAAGGCCCTAATCGCGCCACCGTTGACGGAAAGACGTTTGTCGGGAATTACCAGGCCGTAATCGATCTCGATGATACGTCCGAAGCCGCGACACTTGTCGCAGGCGCCGATTGGCGAATTGAACGAAAAAAGAGCCGGAATCGCAGGCCGATAGGAAATTCCCGTTTCCGGAGAGTTCAGGCCTTGGGTAAATTCAGCAAGCGGAACACCGTCCTTATCCAGAAGATGTAGATGACCCTTGCCAAACGTCAGCGCATTTTGAGCAGCTTCGATAAAACGAGATCGATTTCCCGTTGCTATTAAAATTCGATCCTGAATGACCAACAACTGCGTTGTTGAATCTGAAATTTTTGATTGGAGATTTGAAATTTTAATGACTGTGCCTTCGTACACGACACGGCTGTAGCCCTGAGCGGAAAGTGGCTTTAAAACTTCCTCCCAACTAAACTTCTTAGGGCGCGTAATCGTGAACGCGATCAGACAAGTGGTATCCCTATGTTCTTTGAAAAGCGTTTTCCAAATAGACTGTGGATTGTCATCTGTTATCGGCTGACCAGTGGCCGGATCGATCAATGTGGCATTGTTGGCAAACCAGACTTTAAAAAAATCGCAGAGTTCAGTAATAGTACCGACAGTGGAACGCGACGTTTTAACCGTATTGGATTGCTGAATGGCAATTGAGGGACGAATATTTTCGACTGAATCTACCTCAGGCCGATCCAACAGATCCATAAACTGGCGCGTATACGGCGAAAAGGTTTCGACATAGCGACGCTGACCTTCGGCATGGAGCGTTTCAAATACCAGTGATGATTTACCGGCGCCGCTTAGCCCTGTGACTACAGTTAATTGACCAATCGGTAGATCGAGATCGAATCCTTTTAGATTGTTTTGCCGAACGCTGCGTAATCGGATGTATTCTTGTTTTTTGGACACAGTGTGGAAGGTGATTCCACATAAACAGAGGTCAAATTTTTCGACAGTTTAGTTCTTAGCTTTCCCAAGAGACCGAAGCAAAATCATCCCTGATATCAGGCCGATTAGATAAACCAACAACAGTAAAAACGCTCTTGGAATAGATATTTGAAAGGCTAGAAAATCAACTTCTACAACCGCCATATTTTGAAGACAAAATATCAACAACAGCGCGATGGATGTAACAACGATTGAAAGCTTAATCTTATTCATTGATCCTGTCTCGAAAAATTTATGTGTCTTGTCCAGCTCTATCTCAGAAAGGAAATCCGATCGAAAAGTGTAAAGTCCCATTGGGGTCTGCAGGTCTTGGATTCAAGTTGTGCCCATACTCTAGACGCACAGGTCCGACAACTGTCTGATAGCGAAATCCGATCCCTGCTGAGCTAAGGGATTCGGTTTCGTTTTTGAAGTAGCCATCTCTTGCGCTGGTTACTGTGTCGGAAAAAATTACCACAGAGAAATCTCGGAACAGACGCTTTTCTAACTCCGCATTGAAGAGGGCGAAGGACTCCGCGCCTACCTGTTCTCCGTTTGCATCAATGGGTGAAGCCTCGCCTTGCAGGTACCCTCGGACAGTATTTTCGCCACCATTGAAAAATCGCTCTGTGAATGGAATATCACTGGAGGCATTATCTTCTGAAGCAATTGCTCCGGCTCTAAACCCAAAATGAAGCAAAAAAGACTTGAATAATATGGCATGGTAACTGGCGCCAATTTCAATCTTTTGGAAGGAGACCGTTCCACCGAGCGCTTTACTGGCAACACTAGCTTCAGCATAAAGCGAGTACCCTTCTGTTGGCGCCAGAAAGTTATCTCTACGATCCAGACTCAGTTTTCCTGAAAAGCTGCCGACGTTTGCATCATCATTAGATTCAAAATCTGAATCTGATTTACGGTCTGCGTCTTCGCGAGCATAACTGTATGCCAGATCAAACATGAGATCAGAGTTTGTGAGCGTCTTTGACAGACCGGTCGTTATTGCTCTCTTAAAACGGTCAAAAGAGACCTCTTCGCGAAAACTATACTCCGCAGAAGTATAGGCAGTGAAGCTGCTTCCCAGAAATTTTGGGATGGAGTATGTCGTCTCTAGATTGGTGGATCGAAAACTTTGTTTACCGCTAAGTTCATATCTGTGCGCCCTTCCGAATGGATTCTTTTGACGCCAATTAAATCCGGCTCGCATCAATTCATAACTCCCCCAACCCAACATTAAATCCAGTTCTTTTCGAGGAGCTGGAGTTAAATCATAAATAACCGTTCGTTTAAGTCCATCTTCAGGATCATAGCGCACTCCAATTTCTTTAAAGATACCTAGCCCTAATAATTGGCGGCGTGATTTATTTGCCGAAAAGGGATTGAGCGGATCTCCGGGCGACATCTCCATATATCGCTTCAAAATATCTTTTTTTATTGTGTCATCACCTAGAAATTGAGCTCCTCCGAACTCAATAACTGAATTCAACTTCACTTGATAATGGATGTTTGTTATCAGGATGTTGCCTTGTTCATCCTCGAAGGTTTCGTCTTTTTTTCTTGTTATCTCAACGTCTGCATAGCCAGCTTTATAAGCTTCACCCAGTAATGCTTGTCGCTTTGCCAGCTCCCACTCTTTAGTGAATAACGCATCGGGATGTTCTGTTTCCTTTTTCTCAACTAGACCGTCCTGATTAATCTGCTCGATAAATACCTGGCCCACCTTATGCATTGGCCCTGGCTCAATAGTGACCGTAGCAGTAACCGCACCAGTTTCATCATCGAGAACCGCAATTTTGGAGACCAATCTAGCTTGTTGATAACCCATTTGCGACAAGGTATTCAAAAGACGATAAGTGCGTTGCTTAAAGTTGCCTTCAGTGAATACGTGTGAGGACTTTTTTGTGAATAAAGCGCCCTCTGGTATAAAGTAACGGTTAGTCACGTCTTCATCTAAAACCGGAACACCGAGTACTTCGATCGAATCGTAGTAATAGAGTGTTCCTGGCTTTAGATAAAAAATTGCATGCTCTGCCAGGAAATCGGTGTCCAGTGAGATTGCGTATTTATTTTCCCAAACGGCAGATTTAAGGATTTCGTTGGCAGTGAAGATGCCTTCAATTTGGGGTTTCAGGTATCCGTTGCGTTTCAACTGCTGCATAAGCAAATAAGCGCTATCTTCAAGAAATGCAGCATTTAGAATTGCTGGTTCGTGAGGAGGAATGCCTTGGAGAAAGGCAAGGCGCTTTTTGTAACTTCTATTCTCGAAGAAACTCAGGCCTTTGATTTCTAAATTTTCCTGAGCGCTGAGTAAGATCTGCAAACAGACAAAAACGAGGATGACTATTAATTGCCGAGATTTGAAGCTCATTGCCTAAAAAGATGCCAGATCAAGTTCATATTGTAAGCGTCGTATTGATTGTATTCACCACTCAGGGACCAATCTTTGTCTAATTCGAAGAGCGCGCTGAAAGTCTGTCGGCCCGAACGGCTGCGCTCTTTACCAAAGTCGATCGTAAGCCGATCCATCAAAGTTTCATTTACACTGCCTGCTCCCAAAAAGCCTTTACCTAGATACAAACCGACAGAGGATACGTTGCCTCTCCCCGTTGTGCCTGTAGCCAGCAGACGGGCAATGGATGTATTTGGCAGTTCAGGGCTCGACTGAAATTGTATGTAAGGATCATCGATCGTGTTGCTGACCTCCATTGTGACGACGTGAGAAGCTGACTGACCTGTGCCTGTAAAATTCAGCTGTACTGTATCCAAACTCGAAGACTCAATAAAAACCTCTCCCTTATCAATGCGCATTTTCATGCCTGGAAACAAGATTTCTCCACTGCTAGTTTGTATGTTACCAAATAACTCTGGCTCTTGAAAACTGCCACCTAGGTGAAAATTTGCCGAAAGCTGTGTCCTGAAGTACGGACTTCGCACTCGCATGAAAGTCTCTCCAAAAATGGTGATATCGAATAGCCAGTTCTTAACCGGTTCTTGCTCTATGGAGAAAAACGGCGGTTTTATGCCTGGACCAAGCTCTGTGCTCGAAGCTAAAGGGTCGAACTCTATTAGTAGCGTGCTACTTTGCAAATCCAGCCTTCCTTGAACTAGCGGAATATCGTCCTTGTTCAAGCGCTTCGCTTCCAGATCAATATCACTTCTTAGAATCATATCGCTTGTTCGTAAGACAGGAATATTCTCTCCGGATATATGAATGTCCCACAGAATATCTCTAATGCTTTGCATATTTACCCATCCAGTGGCGTTAATCGCATTGTCGCCTACGTGAGCAGAAACTGATCGAAGATTGAAATGTCTGTTTTCCAAGAGCAGATCCCCCGAAATTCGATCGATGGAGGAAAAAGATTCCGTTGGTCTCAAGCCAAAGTCATCAAAATGTAGGAAGCCTTTCAAGTTAAGGCCTTCGTTCACTTTCAAGGAACCATTTAAGGAACCACTGCGACGTAAGAGCCCTGCTGGCATTAGTTCCATCCAGTCTTCCATTTTCCAATGGGTTAAAGTCAGCTCTCCGGTCAATGCATTCAAAAGCGTTCGGATTTCTTTTGAATCGGACCGCAACCAAGCCGTCAGAATATTTAGTGGAAGGGCCGCAGAGCCTTCTAACGAACTTTCATTGAATGATAGTTGGAGATTCGAAATTTCCAGATGCTCAGGATTTGTAATTGCTTGAAGCTGAATTGAGTCAATTTTTGGAGATATCCCATCTGTAAATAAATCCCCGAGACCCAATCCACGTGCATTTACCTCAAGCTGAGTCTGTGGACGAAATAAATCGCCGGATACATGCAACTCCAATTCTCCGGATGCCATGGCGATTCCGGTTTTGTCACGGATCAAATCAACAACGGCAGGTTCTAGTCGGATGTGAAGTTCTCCATGTACGTTATCTTCATTCCAAAACTCCAGGAATGATGCTTTATTTGTGCTGGGCGAAGCAATGCCTAGAGGTAGTGCGAGGCTGCATTGCACGACATTGGAGCCCTCCGCCGTTAATTGTAAAGTATCGACCGAAACACCTGTGTCATCGAATTTTCCCTGAAAAGAGGCCATTGCATCAATATCGTTGGGCAATGGCAGCGATGCCTGAAAACTTAGCTCACCCTCAAGAAAGTCATCCGATGGATCAATGTGAGCGCTCAGTGATTCAAGTTCACAAGCAGGCATTGGGTTACACACCCAGTGATTTAATCTCGCGAATGAAAAGTTGCTAACCTCCAGGTATAAACCTAGTTCAGCGCTGTAGGCGCACGAGATTTTTTCTTCTTTACTACTCAATTCAAAGGTAGAGACCAGTAAACTATTTAGGATGTTCTTATCATCTAAATCAAAATCAACAGACACAGGCTCCTTCAGAACAAGTTCGAAAAGCTGCGGGTCTGATAAGGCCAAACTTAATAGTTCAAGATGAATGGCTCCTTTATTTATTTGACCCGCTATTTCAGAAATCACGAAGGCGCCGTCGCTTTCGACGAATCCATCCCAACTAAACTCAGCCAAGTTTTTAACACTTCCTCCACCTAGCAGTCCAACTGCGTTCATCTCTGGCAGTTTAAGCGTTGCTTCTAAAATGTTGTAGGTGATATCTGGCCCTGCCAACGGGCCTTTGATAAGGCCCGTTATCCATAATTGGTCTGAAAAAAAAGATGTTTGCGTGAAATTATTCACTAAGTCCCCTGCCAACAGAATTTCGTAATTAAGTTCAAGTGTCCGAGCCAAAATATCCAGCTTCCCGTTGAGAGAGACTAGACTCTCTTTTGCTAAATCAGGCCGTATGAGGGCTGATTCGAGTATCACCGCAGAGCGCTTAAGCGAACCAGCTACCTGAAATGACTGCACGCTATGATCTGCGTAAGTCAATGCTTCCCCGCTCATTTCAAAATTCAGAACAACATCTTCAAGATTACTATCATTCGGAATCCAGACGTGCGTTTCCAACCGACCTTCTGCATCGATTAGAGACTGCTTTGATAAATCAATCAGGATATCCAATCTCGCATCTTGAGTCGGGTTCAACAGCCTGATTCCATTTTTATACTGAAGAGTAACAGGATGACTCAAAGATGCCTCTGCCCATGTTGAATGCAATTCCAGTG
This sequence comes from uncultured Puniceicoccaceae bacterium, assembly GCA_964624365.1. Classification (GTDB taxonomy): domain Bacteria; phylum Verrucomicrobiota; class Verrucomicrobiia; order Opitutales; family Coraliomargaritaceae; genus Lentimonas. Next base: position 2,846 of record CAZUYZ010000201.1, on the reverse strand, counting down.
ACTGGATCGTAACTGTTGTTAAATCACCTTCTATCCCAAAATTCACATTTAGTGGTATTTCCAGATTGTGAACCTGAGAATCATTGCTACTCAACTGAAAGAGTCCGGTGTAAGCTCCTGAGTTCCAATCGATCTGCACAGACTCCAACTTTAGCGAACCTCTGTTCCACTTTGGCCAAAGGGATAGCAATGTATCGCTCAATGTGAACCCGGAAGAGTGTGCCCTAAAGCTCTTTGGCAAGTATTCACCCATTACCAGTTCAGATGTAAGTTCGAGAACTTCCCCAGCTTGTCTGACTTGCCCACTAAGAAGATATCCACTGAGTGTTTCCGCCATGCGTGCATCGATGATTAGCTCTAGCGTATTTATGGACGCATTCAACGTCCAATCTGTATCTGGCCCCAATTTAGCCTGCAAAGCAATTGGCCCAGGAAACAAATTTGACTCGAGAATAGCGCCTAAATTTTCATCTTTCAGCTCACATTCACTCACATTCAACTCAAATGTACTGGTTGATAAGTTCACTGTTTTAACAGATAATGGCGGTATCAGCTTAAAAATATCTGAATAAATATCGCGAAAGCGTTGAATCATCTCTGCCGGAGGAGGCGATGAAACTTCCTGAGGCTTTTTCTCTGACGAGGCGCTCTTTTCGACGTGAATGCTGATTTTTTCGACTTCAATAAGCGATAGCTTGTCTCGTTTATCACGAAGCAAAAATGCGGAAAGATACCGGTATAAGGAAGGTAAAACTATTTTGTTTGAAGTCAGCGTAATCGTCTCAGACTTATAAGAAAGCGTATTGATGGCTATACGGCTTTCATCAGTCTTAAACACAGTGTCAACCTCTACACCTACAACCCGAAGCGCTCCAGGCAGTACGTACGGAAGCCAAGATGAACTTGTAAATACTAATAGAGTAAGTCCTCCGCAGAGGAAAGCCACCGCGAGAACGAAACGGCGAAAATTTTTGTGAGTAACTATTTTCAAGCCTATTGGGGAATCATGCTTTTCGTTTTATAGATCGGCTGCAATTCGTTTTGGGTAATCGAAAAGTTGCAACTTGCCGAGACCTCCTTCGACTTCCTTCCATGATTCGATCGAAAACTTTATTGCAGCAACGCCGCAAGTCGGCATGTTGTGGATGTCTGCACTTGCCAAATAGTTAACCATCTGGGTCATGGTTGGGTTGTGTCCAAACAAAATCGCAGTATTGACTTCAGTCGCAATGGAATGAATCACAGCCAGCATCCCGTTTGTGCCATCAAAATAGAGTTTTTCGTCTATCTGAATGATTTCTTCAGAATAACCAATCTCTGCGGCAATTTTCAAAGCTGTAGCCTGTGCTCTCAACGCCGGACTACTGATCAGGATATCAGGCTTGATCCCCCGCGATTTCAACCGTTTGCCCATGACTGGCGCATCTCGATTACCTCGTTCATTTAGCGGTCGCTCTTCATCAGACATTAAGGAATTGTCCCAACTTGATTTTGCGTGTCTGACTAAAAAAAGTGTTTTCATGACATAAGACTCGTGCACTTTTATGAAGCCACTGACAACGATCTTTTTTTCTGGGTAAAACTTAACCCTATTGTAATTTCAGATTTCCAGTCTATGCAGCGCACGCACACTATTTTTCTCGATTGGAACTTACCTCTGCTTCCGGCAGTAACTCAACGACTGCTTGCAAAGGCCGATGGCGATTTTATCGATTTGAGCCACTTGCTGGTGATCGTTCCGACAGTGCAATCTGGGCGTCGCTTGAGGGAAACGCTCGCACTGAAAAGCAATGGGCTTTTCCCTCCGGAAATTGTGACGCCTGACGGCCTGCTCGAACCTATGCTCAGAGGTCAGTCTATCGCCAGTGAATCAGTCGTTGTTGCCGCTTGGGTCTCTGTGCTGAATTCGCTTGATTTTAGGCAATTCACAACCCTCTTCCCAGTTACTCCGGAACCGACCGTTGTGTGGAGCCACGGTATGGCACGACGCTTTGTACAGCTACGCAATGAGCTCGGCGAGGCAGGGTTGGATTTTCAGCAAGTTGCCCGGTTTAACCGAAAAAACGGATATGAACCGGAACGCTGGCAAGAGTTGGCACAGCTTGAGATGCTCTACCTCAAATGTCTGGAAACGCTTGATTTCCACGACCCAAAGCAACTCCGTCGCTCAATTGCCCGGAAATATCAGCCGCCTAAAACCATTGAACGTATCATACTGGCGGCTACGCCAGATCCGCAGCCGCTTATTATTGAAGCGCTCGAACAGTCTGTAATAGAAATCCCGATCGAAGTTTGGGTTTATGGAACAGAGAATACACAGTTTGATCATTGGGGTCGACCAGATACAGACTATTGGAATCAACGTTCACTTGAGCTTGAAGCGTGGGGTGTGGAGCTGCAAACAGTGACGACACAAAAACTGGCGGCATCCTTTATCGCTGAATCGGTGCAAGAAAAAGCGCCAGAATCTGTCCTAATTGGCCTCGCCGATTCCACAGCAAATCCGGTTGTTGCCAATGCCCTAGTCCAAGCCGAAGTACCCTACTTCGATCCTGAAGGATACCCACTCAGGCACGGAGCAATCGGGCAACTTACCGAACTCCTGTGCGAGCTTTGCAACCATTCCGATATAGGAATTGTGCGCTCTTTGCTTGGACATCCCGATATACAAAGCTGGCTTGGTGTGACGGCATCCACAAACCAACTGTTGCAACAGTTGGACCAACTATTTGAGAATCATCTGGCGCCCGATCTCTTTGCCCTTATTTATTTTGCGACTCGCTCAGAAAAAACGATCGAATTAAAAGAGGCACTTCGGCAACTCAGTCGACTTGCTGATGAACTGA
>CAZUYZ010000200.1:0-11904 GCA_964624365.1 uncultured Puniceicoccaceae bacterium | reverse complement strand
GGAGTTCACTGGAGTGATGGGCAACCCTTTACGGCAGATGACGTGATTTTTACCTGGAAGTGTTTTTTCGCCAAACAGATTGATCCAAAGACAGGGGATGCGCTCCGGGATGAAAATGGAAAAATCAAGTATCGGTATAATTCGCGCAGTACCTTTTCTCAACAGATTAACGGTCAGGAGCCGGTAATTGAAAAAATTGACGATTACACCGTTCGTTTTACTTTACCGGAGGTTTATGCCCCTTTTCTGTTGTTCGGTGGCGGAGAGGGAATTTTGCCGGAGCACATTCTTGGGAAAGCTTTTGAGCAAGGAACCTTATTGGACGAGTGGAGCGTTAATGCTGCGATCAATGAACCGTGGGAAATTGTCGGACTCAACCAATTTGTGCTGGAATCATATCGACCTGGAGAACGCGTTGTATTCGTTAAAAATCCAAACTACTGGAAAGTGAATACCGAAGGTGAGCGCTTGCCTTACGTAGAGCGCATCATCACCAAAATCGTTCAGGATGTGAACAGCAGCAACATTGCGTTTGCTCAGGGGCAGACCGATTTTGAGAATATAGCGCCGGACAATGTTGCCTGGGTAAAACGTGGTGAAGCACGGTTTGATTATACTGTGCTAGATATGGGACCTTCCAATACGACCAATTTTGTCTGGTTTAACTTAAACCCAAATAAAAACGCTGATGGCATTCCCTATGTAAAGCCGTACAAGTTAAAGTGGTTTTCCGACAAACGTTTCCGGCAGGCAATTTCGCATGGTATTGATCGAGAGGGCATTATCCGGGGCGTTTTTTTTAACCGGGCAAATATTCTGCACGGCTATGTGTCGCCTAAAAATAAATTTTGGTACAATGACGCTATTCGTAAATATCCGTATTCTCCTGAAACGTCCCGGGCGCTGTTTAAAGAAATGGGATTTAAGCTAGAGGACGGAAAACTGCTTGATGCGGCAGGGAATCCAGTAGCATTTTCACTTATGACGAATTCAAACAACGGGCTTCGTTTGGAGATGGCGACTGTCTTCAAGGAAAATATGGCGGAGCTTGGAATCGAAGTAGAACTGCAGTTTTTGGACTTCAATACAATTATTACCAAGACGTCTGATTCTTTTGACTATGAAGCCTGCATGCTGGGTTTAGGCGGCGGCGCTCCGGATCCCTTTGCGGGCAAAGATATTTTGATGAGTGGTGGTCGTCTGCACCAATGGTATCCACAACAGTCAGAGCCAGCGACTGAGTGGGAAGCGCGTATTGATGCTTTGATGCTAAAAGTCGGGCGCCACACGGATGTGGAACTGCGTAAGAAATACTACTTCGAGGTTCAGGAAATTCTCGCTGAACAGCAGCCGATGATCTTTCTGGTAAGCGCAAAAGATTACATCGGCTACCGAAATCGCTGGCAGAATATTACACCAACGCCACTGGGTGGCGTTACCTGGAATCTGGAATCTCTCTGGGCGGAACCTGTACTATGATTACTGTAATTATCCGCCGTTTGCTGACTTTGATCCCGCTGTTATTGGGTATCACTATGCTGGTGTTTATTTTAATGAGTTTGGCTCCGGGGGATTTTCTGACACCGGTTAGAGCGCAGCGTGATGTTCCGACCGAATTGATTGATTCGATCGAGGAGGAGTTTGGATTAAACCGTTCTTGGTATGTTCAATATTTTAAGTGGCTTGGGAATGTTTTGCAGGGAAATCTTGGCCACTCGTGGGTTTACAAACTGCCAGTGACAGACCTAATTGGTCAGCGGCTTCTGGCCACGTTTCTGCTATCTCTGTGCACGTTGCTGTTTGTCTGGCTTATTGCGATACCGCTGGGTGTTCTTTCTGCAATCTACAAAGATTCAGTTTTTGATAAAACAACTTCGACGTTGGCCTATGCCGCGCTATCTGTGCCAGAGTTTTTTCTGGCGTTGCTATTCGTTTTTTTTGCCGCCCAGACTGGCTGGTTTCCACTTAGTGGAGCCACCTCAATTCAGCACGATTACCTGAGTGCAATAGGAAAAATTGTTGATCGCATTCATCATCTGATTTTGCCGACACTTGCCTTGGGAATTGGTTCAATTGCAAGTATCATGCGTATTATGCGGGCCAGCTTTTTGGACGCAATCCAGTCTGGTTACGTGACTACAGGCCGAGCGAAGGGGTTGCGCGAATTTACTGTTATGTTTAAGCATTCGCTGCGTAATGCGATTAATCCGCTGATCAGTTCATTCGGTTTTGCATTTTCCGGTCTCCTGAGCGGAGCCTTGATGATCGAAATCGTGTTGCAGTATCCGGGGCTTGGTCAACTGATGTTTCAGTCAATTCTAAGGGAAGATCAATTTGTCGTGCTGGCTTCGGTAATGATGGGGTGCTCAATGCTGATTATCGGCAATTTGCTGGCCGATATTCTGTTGGCTTGGTCTGACCCACGTATTCGCCTGGAGAAATAATATGGGAATCCTGAGCATTTTAAAATCAGCTTTATGTCGACCGCTCGGTTTCCTTTCCACCGGCGTACTGGTTCTGTTTTATTTGATCGCACTTTTTGCAGAGTTTATCGCGCCGTACAAAACAAACGAGCAGGATCTTGAGCGCACTTACCATCCGCCAACAGCATTTTATTTCAGCGAAGGTAAATTACATGTGCGTGCCTACGAGTTGATAGATCCTTCAATAGCAGGTTATCAGGCAGTCGAAGGGGAGGGCTATCCTGTCCGTTTTTGGAGTAAAGGATATGATTATCGGTTGCTTGGGTTGCTAAAAACAAATCGTCATTTGTTCACTTTGGGAGGTGGTAAGGGAAAAATTTACCTGCTGGGGAGCGATTCAACCGGGCGTGATGTGTTTTCGCGATTGGTGTTCGGTTCCAGAGTGTCACTGTTTATAGGACTAGTCGGTATCGCTATTACTATGACTTTAGGGTTTTTGGTCGGGGGCTTGAGTGGTTATTTTGGTGGGCGTTTCGAATTTCTGGCTATGCGCCTGGTCGAATTTATCATGGCAATTCCGGGTCTTTACCTTCTGCTGTCTTTGCGTTCCGCGCTGGCGCCGCATTTTCCATCAGATCAGATGTTTTTTGTGATTGTTGTGATTTTGGCATTTATTGGCTGGGCAGGTACCGCGCGCGTGCTTCGCGGTATGACGCTTTCATTGCGGCAAAATCAATATATTCTGGCTGCTCAGAGTATGGGACAGCCGACAAGAGTTATTCTCTTTAAGCACATTCTTCCAAATTTAATAAGCTACCTTCTGGTTGCTGCTACTCTTTCAATTCCAGGCTATATTCTTGGTGAAGCAGCCTTGTCGTTCCTGGGGTTGGGAATACAGGAACCGTCGTCATCCTGGGGGTTAATGCTTTCTCAGGCTCAGGACGTTAAAGTATTTTACTTAAACTTCTGGTGGCTTTTGACTCCCGGATTGGCAATTTTCGTAACCGTGATCTCGTTTAATGTGCTTGGTGATGTGTTGCGTGATATTGTTGATCCAAAGATGAAGGCACGATGACTTCTAGACATTGGCGTCCTCACCCTCTTCGAATACTCAGAGGTTGGTTAAAGTAATCCTCGTCGGCGCTACGTTGAGCGCAGGTTGTTTAACAAGTCGTGGTTGACGTCGAACAGGTTCTTAGAAAATTAAAACACTTTTTACTGGAACGGGCAGTGTAAGTATACGTTCCTTTAACTCACCCTCGTATTCAAACTTTAGTTTGATAAAACGAGGTAAATTATATTGGTCAGCTCCATCATCTTCTTGAGGGCGATCCTCTTCTTCCCACTTCTCGAAGCGTTCGTCCCAGTAGATGTAACTAATTTTGGTTACCAGCGGACTGATGAGTGTTCGGCGTAGATCGTCGAGATCTTCAATTTCCTCCTGTAGTATAGAGTGCCATAAAAGGCTAAGTCCTTCATCGGCTTCAACGTATAAGAAAGCATTGATGCCCAAAGTTGGTGAGTTATCGAGACCGACGAGAATAGGTATTTCTTCGTTAATGGTAAAGTTTAGCAAAGGTTCCTGATAGTTTGCAAATCCTGGGGGTCTTTCCCAGCGTATTGGTTCGTTCGCTGAGTTTATCGGGCTACTTTTATTTTCGGGAAGTGCCTGGGTTTCATCAAAATCTTCCGCATTTTCATCAATGTTGCTGTTACTACGGTTTGCAACTACAGCAGTCCCTGAAGCTGCAAAAGTCGCATTGAGAAACTCGGTAACTCCATCGACATGATCAGTGAAGAAGTGGCGATCGGAGCGCTCGCTCCAGATGGAGCTAATTGAGACCAGTAAAGAAACCGCAGAGGCAAGAACAAATCCGGCAACAGCAATTGCAAGGACAACTTCGATCAAACTCATGCCTGCGCTACCATGAGAGACCGTTTTGCTTTTAGCAACTGTTTCGCCAGGCTCAATGCCCGGAGCGATCCGAAGGGCAGGTAGGCGCAGATGGACGCCGATAGCTAAAGCTCTACGAGAAGATCTCATGGAATTGTCTCTTGGTCGTTTACAACCGTGTTGCAAGTGTTTGAAGGTACCTTGCTGTTTTGCTTCATGTCCTTCATGGCATCTGGATTCATCACTTGGTTGCTATTGTTTTGATTTTAAAACGAATTGAAGTCTCTGCTGTTTCTCAAGGCATCTTTTTTTTCCTGAAGTAGATTAGAACGCTCATCGGATTCAGACCAGGTCGGTCGCAGCAGATACAGCGTTTCTTTGTAAACAGCTTCCTGATCTTTCTGTGGTTCTGAGAATTCGATCCGGAATTCGACCTTAAACAGATCAACAACATTAGTCGGCTCAATGGAGGATTCCCAGTTTGCAGATCCGTTGCTTAGCGTTTCGTATGTGTTGCCATCCTCTGCATTATCACGGTTCGGTTCCAGTAGTAGTTGCATGCGTACGACTTGGATATCACGATTATAAACGTCGTTGCTAAGACCTTTTTCACGGGCGAGAAGCGCATTCACAAAGGTGTCTGAGAGCACGACTGCGGCCATTGCGAAAATTGCAAGCGCTACTACTACTTCAATCAGGGAAAAGCCGAATCGTTTGATTGTGCAGTTCATTTAGACGTGATAAGTAGGCTGGAAAAAGGATCGAACTGCAAACGATCCGGTGGGCCACTGCCGAGGTCAATTTCTGCAACGAAGGGGCTGGCGCTTCGATCGGCAGCAAAACGAACAGTTTTTGTTTCCAGGCTTGCGCTGCTGGCGTCTCTAAATGGAGCAAGCCCTCTAGAAGCTGGGATTAGGTAAAACCGAATTTCAACAGATTGACGCTCGTTCAACGATTTATCCAGCGGAAATGACTCTACGTCTTTGTTTTGACTACTGATTTGCAGACTACTGCTTTTTTTATCAAAACGAAGTTGTGTAGTTGTTCGTTCGCTGGCGGCAATAAGACGGGCTCTGCGCACTGCTGCGAGGAGTGTTTCCTCGGCTGTGAGTATCTCTCCACGTCCAGCCATAGAGGCCATATTTGTGATCATCACGGTGCTGGCAAATGCGATCAGTCCGAGAACAAGGACGACTTCGATCAATGTAAAACCGCTGTGCTCATCCGTATGGTTGGTGCGATTACCAGTTGCCAATATCATCTGCACTTTCGACGCCATCCGGGCCAAGTGACCAAACGTCATAGCCTCGTGTGCCATTCACATTTTTTGATCCTGGGAAGCGATAATTGTAAGGGTTGTCCCATGGATCTTTAGGGACTTCGCTAGCCTCGATGTAGGGGCCTTTCCACTTTTTTTCTTTGCCCGCGGGAGCCTTGACCAAGGCTTTGAGGCCTTCTGCGGTCGATGGATAATTACCAACGTCGAGTCTGTAGGGTGTGAGTGCGGTTTTTAAAGTTTGATTTACAAAAAGATTAGCAACTTTTTCCTGCTGGCCGCCAAAAATACCGCCTAGGTTTCCAATAGCGACAGTTGCGAGCACCGCGATTAACGCGATTACGATTAAAATTTCAATCAGACTGAAACCACTTCTCCGATTGATATAGGGCTTTTTCTCAGAGTAGTTTTTTGTTTTCATATGCGATTGGATTAAGTGTTTAAGTCATTCTTTTGTCGAGCGGATTTTAGAGCGTATGTTTCATCTATGGAAGTCTGACACAGGTAATCCAGCCTCGAAACCACTTCCACACTCAAACACCAAGAAGTTACTAAAAGATAAGCACGACATTTTTTTCTATGATATAGCGTTAATATGCTTTATCGATAGAAAAGATGATTTGGCTTTATCGATTTCTGTATCTTCCGACGCTGCTGGTTGCTCTACCCTACTATGGTTACAGAATGTGGCGACGCGGCGGTTATGCGAAGGATTTTCAGCATCGGTTCGGTTTTTTTCATCGTCTGAAGCCACCCGCAACCGGCAAAAAACGAATATGGCTACAGGCTGTCAGTGTTGGAGAAATACTGGCGATTGGTCCTTTGATTAACGCTCTGAAAGCAGATAGTAACGTCGAAATCGTCATCACTACAACGACCAGCACCGGCTACGCAGAAGCCCTCAAACGCTATCGAGAAAAAGCGTTTTGCATCGGTCTATTCCCTCTTGATTTCTGGCCATGTATGCAACTCGCATGGAAACGCATACGTCCGGACGTTATCATTTTGACCGAAAGTGAACTTTGGCCGGAGCATTTACACAAAGCCTATACAAAGCAAATTCCGACTTTTCTGGTCAACGCACGTATCTCAGAGAGAAGCTTTGCACGCTATGAAAAGTGTTCCAGTCTGGCTCGGAGGCTGCTGAAGAAGTTCGATTTCATATATGCCACCAATAAATTGAACAGAGCTCGTTTTTTAAAGCTAGGGGCAATGCCTGAAAAAATTCAACCGTTCGGCAATGTAAAGTTTGATGTGGCCGTTGGAGACGCAATTAGCGCTGAAGCGCGAAGCGATTTGTACCGCGAACTAGGCTTCGATTTACCGCAGAATCAACCGCAACCGTTTATTTTGCTGGGTTCTTCGACCTGGCCAGGGGAAGAGCAGGCACTGCTGGAGATTCAGGCAAATTTAATCGAAGAGGGCACAGATTGTCGTTTGCTTCTGGTTCCACGGCACGCTGAACGCGCTTCGGAAATAACCCTTCTTTTTGAAAAGCAAACCTTACCGTGGCACCAGCGTTCGACCCAAAAGCCAGCCCCTCAAGGGGTTCGTATTTATCTGGCAGATACAACGGGTGAACTGGCTCGTCTAACTCAAATCGCTGACCTGGCTTTCATCGGCAAAAGCCTGCCACCTAACAACGGTGGACAAACACCTATAGAAGCGGCGGGGATAGGTATCCCCATTTTAATGGGCCCTAAGATGAGCAATTTTCGAGAAATCTCCCGGGCTCTCCTACGTAGTGGCGCTGCACGCGTTGTGGATAATGTAAATACGCTCGAGGTAACGATTAAAGAATTGATCAGTGATCCTGCCTTGCGTGAGTCCATGTCAAAAGCAGGCCTTGCCTGGCACAAGCGAAGTCGAGGCAGCAGCCAGCGTATCGCCAGAGATATTCTCGACCGATTGAAAATGTAATGATGATTTTGGCCACAGACTAACGGACATGAGGCATTAGCGGGTAGACGCGACCTTGACATCCACCCATGTCAGTCGACGCATACTATCCTCTTCGATCTGATCAACCGTGCTAAAAAACTTCCGATAGGCTTTCGGCGACAATTGCCCCGCCTCCCAGCCAACGAAAACAACCAATTCGCTATCCGTTAAATTCTCTTTAACTTTCTGATTTGCAGTGGCTTTTTCCCATCGGAAGTTCAAAATCCCATCTGTGCGGAGCTTGCTGTGATCTTCCTTATCGTGAAAATCGAGCGTGAGCACCTCCGCGCAACGCACTTTAGACCTTATCGAGAATGGGTAACTCAGCTGATAGGGGTTAGTCCGCGTGGCTGAAGATTCCATATCCAAATAGTATTGTTCCCATAAAGGACGATATTCAAGAAACCCACTTTTTGGTAAAGGAAAGGTATACTCTACTTCTAACCGGAGCGGCTGAGCAGAATTCTCCAGTTCCCCGACGATCACAGAACGGAATTCTCCCCCTTTTGGCAAATAGCGATTGATATAGTCCTGAATTTCGGGTTCGTAGCGATCACGATCCAGCTCTAGCAGTGTGTTCCGCATCCACATGCCGTAATAACCGTTTAACTCCAACACCTCGTGAGCAATAACTACTTCTGCGTCCTTCGGACCAACGAAAATTTCCGAACTGACCTGCACAACAGGATTCTCCAACGAGTAGCGGTACTGTGGCAGTTTAACAATCGAGCCACCATCTTCCGCAATGACAAGCCCTTGGCGTCCGCCTAGGCCAGTCGGAGGGCCTGATCCAAATTCGAAATTTACGTCAACTCCATCGATAAACGGCTGCTCTTCGAGCGAAGGAACATAAACAATCATATGGTTGAATTGGTCCATTGAAGGCATCGACTCAACCAGACTCTCACCAGTAGAAATCAGCAAAGGATAGGCAGGAATCTCAAGCGCATCGAGGAACTGAAGCATTAGAATAGTCTGATCCTTGCAGTCTCCATAGCGATTCTCCCAAGTTTCCTTCGCCGAGAGCGGTATCACTCCACGGCTGCCAAACTCAAGAGCTTTGTAAACTACACGATTTTGCATTAACTTGACTAGTTTCTCCACCTTTTCGGAATCACTTAAGCCATTCAGATCCTGAGCATCCACTACCGCGTGGATCGTCTCATCAGCTACCAATTTTTCTTCAATATCGCTGTAATAGTCCTTCACGATCGATTCCCATTTCAGCCCTTTTGCAGAAAGCCGCAGAAACGGCAAAAAATCAGTCAACTCAGGCAGGTTGGACTCCCAGTGAAAACTATCTGCATCAGCCAAGCGCCAACCGAATGTCTCTGAATCATCGATTTCGAGCCGCTCCAGTCCCTCTGACTCAAACAAAAGCTGGTCAACTGTTCCCGAAACCGTGACAATTCGTTCTTTTCTCGGCGCCGCAGAGGCAAAGAGAGTGCTTGTGAAAGGGAAATGCGCATCTGCGCTAACAGACTCCCAGGTAGTTTCCCACTCCAGAATCGAGCCCACTTCCAGCGATGCGACCGGAGCATAGACAGTTACACTATCAGTCGCCATCTCCTCATCTGAGTTTTCGGCAATGTAGAACGAATCGCGTTTCTGCTCCCAAAGAACCGAACCATCTTCGCCTAAAACACGAATATAGTTGATGTAAATGCGCTCAGTTGAGCGATCGAATTCAAAGCGTAGTGTCCCCAACTGCTCCATCGCCGCACGGTCCAGCACACGGACACGACAACGATCCGTAGTGCGTAAGGGTAATTCAGGATCGTAGGCATAGTTCGTAATGCGATAATCGTAGACAGAACTCTTTTCGCGCCAGTTCTCAGGCCAGTATCTCTTTGAAGCCTGTTCCATAAGAACACGTACTTCCTTAGGTATAGATACCGGTTCGATCGGCTTGCGAATTAAATTCACGTCGTCCTCGCCAATTTGAGCCAACAACCAACGCTGCGAGTCCAAGAGCAATGCATCTCCCGGATAAGCCTCTAATCCCTCTGCAACTACACGCTTTGCATCTGCAAGCCAATCGAGATGAATCAAAGCCGAAATTCGCTGATTATAGGTATCCATCGACTCGCCATGAGCCTTGACCCAGCGATCAACTACCTCAAGAGCCAGCTTTGGTTCGTCTTTTGCAAGATAGATCTCCGCAGCCACCTCTTCTAACAAGGGCTTTTTTCCATATTCTTCAACGGCTAGCTTCAAGGCCGCCTCTGCTGCATCCAAATCACCCGATAAGCGAAGAACAGTTACCAGCCAAGAAGTTCGCTTTAGACTTGGCGTCGTTGTCACCGCGGCACGCGTTAACTCAATTGCACGCTCATAATCGTCCACTTCCAGAAAAATATCAATCAAAGTCAATAATTCGTCGTCATCCACATAACCGGATTTATAGGCTGCCAACGCAATTGGATAAGCTTCCTCTAAACGCCTCAGATGTGCAAGCACTTCAGCATAAGCGACCTGTGTCTCCATGGAATCTTCTGCAAGGTCGATCCGCTCGGCAATAAATTCAGCCGCCGCTTCGTAATTCTCTGAAAGATTACCTGCATATGCTACGTTTTGCAGTGCAATCTGCATTTCAGGATTCATCTCATAGGCACGCATAAAATACGCCATCGCTTTCCCATAGCGAGAATCATTGTAATGCGAGAGACCAATTCCGTTAAGCATTGTCGCCAAATCTTTTCGCGGCTCTCCTTCGGGAGCGCTTAGTTGGCTCAGTACATTTGCATCAATCTCAAGCCCTTCAATCAACTCGCGCACCATTAGCTCTCCCTCCCCATTGAGCCACAAACCAAACACGGCAACACCTGTGGGGCCTGCACGCGCAACCAGTAGCATGTAATTGTACGTTAGCCCGTCAACTACTTGAGAGAATCGATACTCATGTGCTGGCAAACTACCAAGTAACTGCTGCCGATTAATCTCGTGTTCCATGTTCTCCAACTCAAACTCCAACCCTCGTAAAAAACCACTCGCGAGCGATTTTAGGGATTCGTCTGAGTCGACATCGGGAATTGCCATGACACCGATCTCGCTGCCTCCTACATGAGCAGCCCCGCCTACCAGATGGGTGTTTCCCGATTCAGCTACGTCGAACCCGATCCACCCTCCTTGATGGATCGGTCCTGAAACCCCAGCGCCTTCGATCGAAAACTGACTCAGCGTATCCCCATCACCGATTTCCGGAAAACGCTCTTCATCAAGTATCTGAAACGACGCAACAAGCATATCCAGCTCCCTATCCCGACCATCCAAGCCATTTTCAGCCTCCGCAACAGCGATCAGTTGGTAGAGCACCTGATTCACCTCAAACAAGTGATATACGTAATCAAATTTCTGAAGCCCAACCCTACCGCTGGCTTCAGCCCGACGCACAATACGACCACCGACCAATGCATCTTGGAAATCACCGAAATTTACTGAAGCCACCTGAGCCTCAAGTGTCGCACGAACCATCTGCTCGAAGGGTGACAAGTCGCCCAAATCAAATCCCATAGGCTCTGCAATTACCATCATGTTCAGTCGCTTTTGAGGATTCCGAACCCAAGTGGTAATTGTGGGATTGATCTTTTCCGGATTCAATTCCGACCAACCAGCCTCTGAGATCTCAATCGAAAAGTTAAATTCAGGTCTCTTCAAATAAAGTCTCTTGCCCCGCTCACTAGTCTGCATCAAGGCCCCAGTAGATCCATCTGCAGCGGCCTGCGCCTTGAATCTTGCCCACCAACTGAAGCCAATCAATGCAACTACGAGCAAGCCGAGTATAGTCGACCAAATTGCTGCACTGAGTCCGGTTTTACGGTTCGTTCGACGCAAAGTCTCGAAATACCCAATACCTGTCGTGATTATTGAACCAATCTGCAGGGCAAACCACACAAGCGCAACAATCCCCAGAACTAGACGTCCTGAAACACCGAACTTATTTTGCACTATCGAGGCAATCGACACGATAAATATACCTGCTGCCCAAAGCATTAAGCCGGTCGTTGCAAAGCGGCTGCGTCCGGAATCACCCAAGCACTTGGCTTGATATAAGAATACTATCAACGCAACACTAGGCCATAATAACTGACCAAAGGTGTGGCCGAATTCATACGCGGAGCTTTCTACTGCCATGGTTATTTCAAAACAGGTTCTAAGGGGAAAATTAAGGAGTACTAACTGATGAGGGTTTGTTTTCCAATGGCGCAGATAAAGTTGTGACTACTATTTTGGGTCAAACAAAATACTGTGAAACCATAATAAACACATTTCTAGAGCTGGTTCAGCTAGTCCCGTATCGCTTCCACTTGTTGCCCACAAATCATTTTCCATAACCGCAGCAGAGACGACTTTGTTATATCCCGAAAATA
>CAZUYZ010000199.1:0-7563 GCA_964624365.1 uncultured Puniceicoccaceae bacterium | reverse complement strand
CCCAAATGATATGCTTGTAAGGTGAAGGCATCAGTCAAGTAAGTCCGGGTTACGCTGAAAAAGAACTACGGGCACTTGCAGCAGTGCAAAAAATATCAAGGTTCCTTCAAAACCAGGAACACCCAGACGTTCTCCGCGTGCATCGGCAGCCATGTAGTCGAAAATGACGGAAACAACCATTACGAATACAAAAGCAATAGAGGTGATTACTAAAAAGCCATACGTCCATTTCCACAGTCGCTGTTCAAGCCGTTGAAATGGAAGATTTATCAAACTACCGTAGAGAATGAAGTAAATTGCTTTGAATAAAGCGAAGGAGCCATTGGAGTGATTACCGATAAGTGAACTAATACCCATGCAGACCAGAAACAGCCCAAGCAGTCGGCCAGAAAGCCGGGCATATCGAATACCATCGGGTATAACAGATGAGGCAGATGATTCACGGGTCATGTAGCTTCGAAGAGTTGAGTAAAATCGGCGTCGTTTTGTTCCATTTCGAGTAATGCCTGTTTTCTGTCAGAGCCCCAGCGATAGTTTCCGATTCCGCCTGTTTCGGGGACTACTCGATGACATGGGATCAACAACGAAATTGGATTTGCTCCGACCGCAGAACCGACTGCCCGAAAAGCTTTTGGTCGACCGATTTTTCTGGCAATGGAACCGTAACTAACTGTTTTACCTGATGGAATTTCCAGCAGCTCTCGCCAAACTGTTTTCTGAAAATCAGTTCCTTTGGGTGCGAGGGCAGTCCAGCGCTTATTAACAGTCAAATGCTGAAATTCATGTAACCAAGTTACAAATGTATCACGAAACGGTGCGTCCTTTCGAATCCTTTCGGGCGGACAATCTTCAAAAAACATTTGATTCAGGCCATCTGGCCCGACTCCAATGTTTAGAGTGCCTCTTTGTGTTTGCAAAAAGTAATAAGTGTTAACTGCTTCTTTGAGAACCATAATAGTGAACAAATTATCATTTAAATCTTGCTATGGTCAACATGATACTCAATTTGCTTTTTGATCAAACCTTAACCTTAATTTGAATTATTATGTCTGCAAAAGCGTCTACACAAAAAATTGATCGAAATCCTGAAACAGACCGTAAAAACCTTGATTTGGCAATTTCCGGTATCAACAAGCAATTCGGAAATGGCGCTATCATGCGTCTGGGTGAAGCAGCTAAGATGAAGATAGACGTTATTTCCACCGGTTCTATTGCGATCGATTTGGCTCTGGGTACCGGTGGCCTTCCCCGTGGGCGGATTTGTGAAATCTACGGACCTGAAAGTTCTGGTAAAACGACTTTTTGTTTGAGCGTAATCGCTCAGGCACAGAAGCAGGGAGGCAATGCCGTTTTCATTGACGTCGAACATGCTCTGGATCCACGCTATGCAAAAGTCGTTGGTGTTGACCTGGAAAACCTTATGGTTTCGCAACCGGAAAGTGGCGAAGATGCGCTTAACATCACTGAGACGCTTATACGTTCAGGTGCCATCGACATTATTGTGGTCGATTCAGTTGCAGCCCTGGTTTCAAAGAATGAACTCGATGGTCAGATGGGGGACACTACCGTTGGATTGCAGGCGCGGATGATGAGCCAGGCAATGCGCCGACTGACTGCGGCGATCAGCAAATCGCAGTGTGTGGTGCTGTTCACCAATCAGATACGTGAAAAGATTGGCGTTATGTTCGGCAATCCCGAAACTCAGCCTGGTGGACGCGCGTTGAAATTTTTCTCTTCAGTGCGGATGGACATCCGCCGTATAGGTCAGATAAAAGATACTTCAGGCAAGGTTTCCGGAAACCGAACGCGTATCAAAGTGGTCAAGAACAAGGTGGCGCCTCCTTTTACAGAAACCGAATTTGATATTATGTACAACGAAGGAATCTCGCATTCAGGTTCTTTGGTCGATCTGGGTGTTGAACACAAAATGCTGGAAAAGAAAGGATCGTGGATTTCTTACAAAGGTGAAATGATTGGGCAAGGGCGCGAAGCTGCAAAGCAACACGTAAGGGAACATCCGGAACTAGCAAAGGAATTGACACAATTGATTATGTCGAAAGTGCGCGTCCGTGGTGGTGAATCACTGACAGGTTCAAGTCCATCCGAAGAGTAAATACTCATCTGATGCGCACGTTTTTCGTGTAATTGAATCGTTGATTGAAGATATTAGGACATCCGCTTGCTTTTGCACGTCAACGTGATGGTTGCCGATGCGGTGCAGGTTGTAATACCAAATCTAAAAAGGTCTGCGTTGTAGTCGCCTCGCTCTGTCGAGGCGTTTCAAGAAAGGCATAAATCGCACGGCGACTGAGCGCCATGGCTACAACATCTAAAGTTCTCATACCTTTTTAGATTTGGTATTAGCAAGGATTCTCAGCTTTTTTAGTTCAACAGACTGCTAGAACACACAAAATAATCTATAGTTTTATGCTACGGACTTTGAATTCGCAAGCGAAGGAAATACTCCGTCTCGTCGACAACGGGCATGGAGAATTGGCGTAACTGAATGTTCCCTGAAGTCGATATTAAAGAGTCAGAAACGGGCGTCCAAGTCTCCAGATCATTAGAACCTTCGACTTGGTAGCTTATATCTAGCTTAGTTAGATCTAGGGGATAATTAAATACGAGGTTACCGTTCTGTATTTGCGGCTTTGGCAATTTGTCTGCGTCTTTCACACTGGGATCCAAGTTTAATGCGTACTCAACAAGATAGTGCACTCCATCCTGATCCAAGTCGATGTAATAAGGTGCCTGCCCAGCTCTTGTGCCGAATGCTTCCCAACTATTCGGAAAGGCCCCATAAGTGACAGGAAGAATTCGCTGAAGCGAGCTGCCTAGTCCATCGGCGGACAGCGGCCATGGGGCAGAATCACTAAAATCAGCGGTATCGACCAATACCTGTGGGTATATGCCGGGATCTTCAATAGGAGGATCGTCTGGGCAACGCAAGCGCACCTCATCACTGGAGTTATTCAAGTCTCCGTCTAGTACTCCCCAGAGCTGTACGCTCGGATTGACACTGTAAATGGCTCTGAAGGCGTTAGCCAATGCGCTGTCTGCAGAATCGAAACCAACAAGTAAAACACACTCACCGGCAGCAATCTGATGGCTACTCGTAAAATTAAAATCGCTACCACCACGTAGACTCCAATTTTCAAGACTGACTGTTGCGTTACTGCGATTATAAAGCTCAATAAACTCGTACTCTTGCTCAAGAGTCGGGTGATACATGATTTCGCTGATGATAATATCGGCGATAAACGGGCCACTGTTCGGAGCACCTAGCGTGTTGCTAATCATCGAAACAAAGCGTCCTTGCCCATCGGGCCAACGCCCAAGCGTAACACCATTAAAGGAGGCGCCAAACTCTGCAGTATCGACGAAGCCAACAGGAGACCCCTCCGCATTTGCTGAAACCAAATACAAATCGTCCCCTGAAGAACTATTGAGTGCGAAATCGGCGGCGGTACCAGAACTGTTGAAGTCATTTTCATCAAAAACAATGAATCCGTTTGCCGGCAAAATTGTTCCCATCGGTATAGTATAGCGGAGGTAATCGTCACGCGTATCGCTGAGAAACCAGTTAGAAATATCGATCGCACTCCCAGTGGTATTATAGAGCTCGATAGAATCAATTTCCGGCAAGTCTGTATGCGCTAACACCTCGTTGATCACGACGCGATTGTCAGGCCCTAAACCTGTACTCCCCGGGCTACCATTAAATTCACTACTCGATCGCCAGCTACTCGATTGGTTGGGATTATCCAGCGGCGAAATCAGCTCGAGCGTGCTTGCTGCTCCATCGGCGCGATCGGGCCAACTCCCTTTGTCGTCGTATTCAAAGGCTTGAATCGTTTGACCGGAAGCCGTCGCATATTCAATAACCTCACCCCCGTTGCTGAGTCCACCAGAATATCCGCCTATAACCTGAGTGTTCGGCAAGTCGCCATAGCGAATACGAAATGCCTCCAAATTTTTAGCGAGGATGATTCGCTCGCCTGATGCTAATATCAGGGACTCAAATGCGAAATTAATGCCATCCACAAAATTAACTCCCTCAAGGTTGATCGAATAGGGAGCGACGTTCATCAACTCTATGAATTCGAAGGAATCGTCTTCAAGTGAGAGTCCCGCACCCGCAGCAAGTTCCAATTGAATGGGATCGGCTGGATGGTAGTTGATTTCAGTGATTACAAGGTCATCGACTGAAGCTAATGGCTCTACAATGAAGCTCGCTTCAATTAACGGGCTCCATTCATTTTCGCTTAAATTGCGCGCCCTAATAATAGCACTATCCAAAAGCTGAAAATCTTCAATGAAGGCTATTGCGCTCGCCGAAATTGAGCCACTGCTGTTCGGTGAACAAATCTGCCCCGAGCAGCGCGGATCCGAACCGTCCACGGTATAATAAACTGTTCCTTCAATCACTGAAAAGCCAAGATTATCGGTCGGCAAAATCTGCCCGCCATGTTGTAATACATCATTAATTTCGAAGGCGGGTTTTGCCACATTTAAAAATTTCCCGTTCTCACCCGACCAGTTCTCAGTGAGAAACTTATTGACCATAATGCTCGTTCGGTTTGGCGAGGTGGTGCTGAAAAAACTATTTTTAATGTTATTAATTTCATCAATCCAGTGGTCACGCGTGTAAGTTTCGTAGTAAAAACCATTCCTCTCTTTGAACCAATCACCCCATCGGGCGGATTCACCGACGATAGCTCGATCTAAACGATCCGCATATTTCGTCCAACGAGCCAGATTTGCTTCAGGCGTAAGTGCGCCACCATTGAACAAATGTTTTTGCACCCGATCCGCAAATCGTATTCGAAATTCCTCGTGAGTCACGAGATCATCAATAATGGCCAAGCCATCCGCATTTCTATGGCGATAATCTTCGATGTCATACTTTACGAGAGAGCTTATATCGTTAATGTTTTCGAGAACTCGCTCGCTATCCCATGCATAAAAGCGCCAGAGCCTATCATTGCTACCGCCACCGGCTGCTCGCCAATTGCCGTGGGGTTTGATATCCTCGTTATGTCCGAATTGATTAACCAAGTAAAAATCGATATAGCTATCTACATCAAGGACCGATAGTATATCAGGCCAAGAACCTGTTTTGACGACATTGACCATGTCCTTGAGCGACGGCGTCAAATCAGATGGGTCATGACTGTCGATGGTATCTGGGTCGCCGCCATTGTAAGCGGCGTAGTGGTGGTTATCTGGCCGCTCGTGGAGATTATAGACCCCCCAATACAAGCCGTTTAGGTAGAGATGTACATAGTCGCCATGACCAGCGTCATCCTGCCCCATTGCAATTAAAGAATCACGGATCCACTGATCGCGAATCATCGTCGCGCGATGACGCTGATCACTTTCAAAATGTATCCATGAATTGTTGTACATAGCCCTCAAATGCAATCCATTAAACTCATCGACAGATGAACCAGGAAAGAGTTTATATCTGAGGACGCTTTCACCATACATACTACGAAAACGTAGCGAAAATGAGTGTTTTGGACTGAGTCGAGGTAGGCGGCTTCTTCCCCCTTGAATCCTAAAACCACAGTCAATTTGAAATCCATCTTCGAGATTTGTACCATCGGCTAGATTAGTGGGATGAAAATACTCCGCTGATACCGCTACCTCTAGTCCGAGAGTTTGTGGGTTGGAG
Source organism: uncultured Puniceicoccaceae bacterium (assembly GCA_964624365.1). Classification (GTDB taxonomy): domain Bacteria; phylum Verrucomicrobiota; class Verrucomicrobiia; order Opitutales; family Coraliomargaritaceae; genus Lentimonas. The sequence goes on along the minus strand of CAZUYZ010000199.1, from coordinate 1,886 downwards.
TAGATCCCATCAGAACCAAAGAGATCTTCACGATCGGTTGCCACAGAAAGCGTTGGTAAATCGGATAGGCCATCGAGCAGCTGACTGCTATACAGGTAATTTTGGCTGATGTTTCGATCCATTTCGTAATCGGCATTTGGTTCTGCTCCCCAGAAAGTCGGGTAGTCCGACGGCCGAACCTGATCCAAAACGGCATTAGGAAAGACATAGGTTTGCGTGCCGATGTTACTGGCTGCGTGGCCAGGTAAGTACGCTCGAGCTCGAAGTACCGTCGTTGTTGAAATAAATACAGGATCAGTATAGGTCATACCAGTGTCGAGAGTTGGCTCGCTACCATCCGTCGTGTAACGAATCGTAGCGCCAGTTGTTGCCGTTGTAATGGTGACAGAGAATGCAGTCTGATAATGACCGCGTTTATGACTAAAGTTTGTATCCTTTACAAAAAGATACTCCACGCTGCCATTAATTTGAGCAGGACTGTTACTAGCCAAATGAGCTTTCAGCCCACTTCCGCTCAATACGCCGTAGCTCACATCAACAAATTGCTTAGGATAATCGTAAGTGCTTGCTTCCGTAAAATCAGGACGGATTAGAGCTAAATACCCGCCCCTCGCTGAAAGCGAAAAATTAGTATGCAACAGACCGTTGATAGAACTATCTGTGCTGGACGCCATCACAACTGTGTAGCCACCCGCTGGGATAACTAAGCTAGGGAAACTCCACTTGAACGGAATTCCCGAATCGTCAGTTAAGAACCAACCAGATAAATCAACCGCACTCGCACTGCGATTATGCAACTCGATCCAATCGTAGAAGTGTCCAGTCGTATCGCCAGGCACTACCGTCGATGAATTTGACGCCATGAATTCAGAGATTACCACATCCTGCGCACTCGCAGTAGCTACTATCACCCACAAAAAGAACAAAGGGTATAAAACCAGTTGATATAAGTAAAGTAGATTTAGGCGCATGAGGTAATTGATTAACCATCACAAGATTAGATCACCAGTGTCCAGTTATATCTAATCGAATACTAACTGCTGGGTGCAAATCAAAGTGCAGTGAATAAATTGGAAGATTGTTGGCGAGTGCAAGATCATAGGTTAGTTGTTCTTTACGGTTAAACAAATAGCGCGAGGCCCAGCACGTTGGGACGGTTGCGAAAATCATAATCACCGGGTGCGCGACTACATCCTAAGAGGAGATGAGAGCTACTCAAAAAACTGGAATCTTAAAGCGCAATTACTGCCAGAGACATCGTGGACCGAAATCTGCCAAAACGCACAGCACAAAATCGGCTTCGCTCCACGATTGGTTGGCAAAAGACCATCCAAATAAAAAATCATGTCCGATTAGGACTTGCTGTCAGTGCGACGTTTTTATTTAAGGAAGGTGTTCTCAAGTCATTGTAGGCAGTAGGCACATCCAGTGCTAAATAACATCAAATCGTCGCTATTATGATAGAAAAAGACTTCTCCGTATATAACAAAAATTATAAAGTACATATTACCGGAGGACAGTTGTGGCGAATACCTCCTTACGAAGAGTCTGGCGGGATCACGCGCTTTGATAAGGCATCTAAAAAACTGTCGATTTTTTTGCGCCCTGATTCTGAATACGAGGAAGTAAGGGACAGTCTTTACAAAATAACAAGAAAGCTAAATCCGATTTTGTACCTCTTCCTTTTTATTAAGCGAAAGGTGCCCTCTTTGCTTTTGCTAATACCGATAAGTCTTACCGTGGCTTTTTTTGGGCATATGACCATCTACGGTGACCTGATAATGAATTGGGCCTTTTTGGGTGAAAACTCAATGACGGTCTTTGGACTACCAATGAATCAGGCAGCGATTATTACCGGAATAATTGCTACGATGATTATATACTTT
>CAZUYZ010000198.1:0-23911 GCA_964624365.1 uncultured Puniceicoccaceae bacterium | reverse complement strand
ATTATTATATTCATTCGGCCTAAAGTACTAAGAAACCCAACGCAAGCGGGTGAATTTGCAACTCAGTATATTGAAGATAAACTAGAGTCTACATCCGTCAGAGAGTATCTTGAAACTGGAACAACCGGAAATATTTACATGGAAGGCAGCAAATTCGAAAAAGAAGCGAAAAAGAAGGCGAAAGCAGCCAAGATTGTTGAGGCAGAAAACGAAGTGGTGGTTGAATCCACAGCAGAAACAATAGAGCCCGAGACAGCTACCCTAATAGCTCCGACAGCGGGCACCGAAGAACTGAGCAAACAACAAGAACCGACACCTGCCCCATAAACGACATGAGCGCCCGGCGACACATCGCGATCAAAAGCTTGCTGACAATTAGTGCTTGCGTTTGCTTAAATACCCTTAATGCGAAACCCTCCAAACTTGAGTCCAACAGCCCCTTTCTCCCACCCGGATACGGCACTCCAAAACCATCTTTGCCCAAACCAGTCGAAAAGACCAATAGTCAACTTGCCAAAGATTTAGAGTTTAGAGGCGTCGTACAATTTGATGGTGTCTACCAATTTAGTTTTTTCAAAAAATCGGAAAACCGCGGGTACTGGATATCCGAAGGACAATCCGAGAATGGCATCTCTGTGAGTAGTTTTAGTGCAGATAGCATGCAGGTTACAGTCACTTACAATGGCCGCACTGAGAGCCTAGACCTTGTGGCTTCTTCCGGAAGCCCGTTACCGGTTATTGCAAGCTCGCCCGCCGATCCCGCAGTAAAACCTCCAGTACTTCCTGGGCTACCTCAAAGCGCTCAGCCAGCAAACCAAGCCCAAACGAATCAGCCCAGAAGACGAACAATCCCCCGAAGGCGTGTCATCCTGCCAACTAAGAAGAAGTAACATACGTTCGGAACTTAGCTATAGTCAAACTTGGAATTACGGGACGCATCTGCGCTACCCCTTCACTCGAATCTGTTTAATTAAACTTTATAGTAGATCCTTGACGGCATCGCGTTCTGCTTCGAGTTCTTTTATAGATGTATCTATTTTTTCGCGACTGAAGTCGTTGATTTCAATGCCCTGAACGACTTCGACTTTTTTGCCATCGGTATGGATCGGTAGGGATGTGATCAATCCTTCGGTTGTTTCGTAGCTGCCATCGGAGCAAATGCACATGCTGAAGCTATCGCCTGCTACTGTCGGTGTCGTTAGTTTGCGGATAGAATCGACTATAGCGTTTGCAGCTGAGGCGGCTGAGGAGGCTCCCCGGGCGGCGATAATGGCAGCCCCGCGTTTTTGTACCGTTGGAATAAAGGCTTCTTTAAGCCAGTTTTCATCCCCCACTACTTCAGCGGCGGATTTACCGTTGATCTGCGCCGAGTAAAAATCGGGATATTGGGTGGCGGAATGGTTGCCCCAGATAGTCATGTTGGTAACGGCAGTTACGTCGACATTTGCTTTTTGAGCTAGTTGAGTCTTTGCGCGGTTTTCGTCCAGCATAGTCATAGCAAACCAGCGATCCTTGGGGATCCCATCGGCATTATGCATGGCAATGAGGCAGTTTGTGTTGCAGGGGTTGCCAACGACGAGAATGCGTACGTCCGAAGCAGCATTGCGGGCAATGGCCTGACCTTGGCTTGTGAAGATTTTGCCATTGATGGCAAGTAAGTCACCGCGCTCCATTCCAGCCTTGCGGGGTACAGAGCCGACCAGACATGCCCAGTTTACATCTTTAAATCCTTCGTCCAGATCAGTTGTGGTCACTACGTCTTTGAGAAGCGGAAAGGCGCAGTCGTCCAGCTCCATAACGACGCCTTTGAGAGCGTCGAGCGCAGGTGGTATTTCTATCAAGTTTAATGCAACCGGTTGGTCCGGGCCGAACATGGCTCCTGACGCTATGCGAAAGAGAAGGGCATAGCCGATTTGTCCGGCGGCGCCGGTTACTGCGATACGAATTGGTGATTTGCTCATAATGATCAGTTTATTTCTTAAATTTCAGTGAATGATTGTTAGGTTTTACGCGGAGTTTACTGGATTATGCAAATGTGGGAGCGAGTTTTGTGTAGGCTTGCCGGATTATTTGCTCGGTGGTTGTCCAATCAATACAGCCATCGGTTATTGAGATACCATATTGGAGCGATTCGACGGGTTGTGGGAAGGGCTGACTACCGAAATTAAGATTACTTTCCAGCATGGCGCCGATAATCTGCGGATTGGTGAGACTTTGTTCAATCAATTCTGCGAGGACATCTGGTTGGCGAGAGGGGTCTTTGCCGCTGTTGGCATGACTGCAGTCAATCATGATGGCAGGTTCCAGATTGGCTTTTGATAGTTTATCACCCACTTCTTTTACATGGGCCGCGCTGTAGTTCGGGCCGCTTGAGCCACCACGGAGCACGATATGACAATTTGGGTTGCCATTGGTGGTAAGTGCGTTGGCTTGCCCTTCGTCGTCGATGCCAAGAAAAGTTTGAGAACTTTCAGCGGCTTGAATTGCATTAATAGCAACATCAATGCCGCCGTCTGTTGCGTTTTTGAAACCGAGCGGCATCGAAAGGCCGGACGCCATTTGGCGGTGCGTCTGGCTCTCGGTAGTACGAGCGCCAATCGCAGACCAGCAGATGAGGTCGGCGATATATTGTGGTGTGATTGGATCCAGTAATTCTGTGGCTGTTGGAAGGCCGAGATTGATGACTTCATTTAGAAACTTACGGGCAGCACGCAGGCCTTCGAGTATGTCGCTGGAGCCGTCAAGGTTTGGATCCATGATAAGCCCCTTCCAGCCTACGGTCGTACGGGGCTTTTCAAAGTAGACGCGCATTACCAACAGCATGCGATCTTTGACTTCATCCGCGAGCACACTCAGCTTATGTGCGTACTCACGTCCTGCTTCAAGATCGTGTATGGAACAAGGGCCGACAACTACAAGCAAACGCCGGTCATCGCCAAAGATTATTCTGTTAATGGCTTCGCGGCTTTCAGCCACAAATTGATCAGCAGCATCTGTTTTCTGTATCTCCTGACACAAGGCCATTGGAGACGGTAGAAGCGTCTTTGAAGAAATGTTAATATCAGTTACTTTTTTCACAGTCGCTCATGCATAGGGGATCAAAAGTTGAGTAACAAGTCATAATTGTAAAAGAAGTTAGAGAAATTTAGTTCGTGAAATAGACACTGCGCTATTGAACATTAGAAAAACTTGGGAAGATTATAGCTATGACACTGGCTTATGGATATCAATACAGACCCGCAGCGCATCTACTGGCCACAGGGGAAGATGCTGCTGAATTTCTGCAAAGTCAGTTCTCTAATGATTTGAAACCCTTTGAGAGTGGACGCTGTACCTACGGATTATGGTTGGATGTAAAGGGTAAGGTTATTGCCGATAGCTTTGTGCTTTGTGAGGGAGACGAGCAGTTTCGCATATTAAGTTACCATTCATCGGAGACAGTAATTGCTGAAAAACTTGAGCGGCATATCATTGCAGACGATGTTGAAATTGAATGCCTGGCTCAGGGCCCTGCAATCGCGCTTGTAGGCAATGGTGCAGAGGCAGTTTTACGATCTCTTGAGATGCAGATACCAGGCGTTGGTGCTTTCACCAAAATGGAGGGTCTTCGTGTTTACTCTGGACGGCGTTCGCTTGAGCCAAGCTTTGAGCTTTGGGCAGTTTCAGGCGAGACTACTGAACGATTGCGAGAGCAACTGACGCAGACAGGCGTTGATTTCATCTCCAGGCGCCAAATAGAAAGGATGCGTCTTGCAGCGGGTATCCCAAGTATACCTCAAGAGCTTGGCCCATCAGATTTGCCCGGTGAAGGTGCTTTAGTAAACGATTGCGTCTCACTTACTAAGGGCTGCTATCTTGGTCAAGAGGTCGTCTCCCGAATGTATAATGTGGGTCGCGCACAGCGTGCACTTTTTTTGATGTCCGGATCAGGTGAAATGCCCCAGAACTCTGTCGTTCTGTACAACGATAATGACAGGCAGGTTGGTGAACTTCGTAGCGCAGTCCAAACGGATGGTGGCTGGCAAGGGGTTGCTTTGTTAAAGACGCGGTATGCGGAAGTTGGCGATTTGCTCACCTATGATTCCGGTAGTGTAGAGATTCTAAGCTTATTTAGATTTGATCAAAACAAAGACGGGTGATGGAAAACGATGAAGATCATCTTGAACTTATTAAATCGCTTTTTCTGAAGAGAGGAGCCTCGGAACAGCAAGCCCACACAATGGCATCTCAGCTCTTGAAGCGTGCCGGACAAATTGCCGGAGAACGCAAAGTTTCTCTGGTTGAAGCCGTTGAAACCCTTCTTCAGAGGATTTTTGAAGCTCAGGAGGCTGATAAGGACGCATAAAACTGGCTATCAGAAATAAATTAGCCAAGTTTCATTAAAATTAGTGAGATTTTCTATTGACGGTCACTGGGACGGTTCATCTTTTGTACCAAGGTTATCAAACCAAATTAAATTAAATTAATCACAAATAAACTAACATTTATGAACAAAGCAGAACTTGTAGAAGTAGTACAGGGATCGCTTGGAGATGATACTTCCAAGGCATCCGCAGAACGTGCCGTCGAGGCTGTCATCGAGGGTATCAAAAAGGGTATCAAGAAAGACAAAAGTGTACAGCTCATTGGCTTCGGTACTTATTCCGTATCCAAGCGTAGCGCACGGACAGGAAGAAATCCACAAACTGGAGCAGAGATCAAAATTCCTGCTTCTAATGTTGTAAAGTTCAAACCTGGTGCAGGTTTGAAAGCACTCGTAAAATAATTTTTTTGAATTTTACTTTTGTAAAGACCTGCGGGGAGCAACCGCAGGTCTTTTTTTGGCAAAATAATATCGACGACTTTTCTTAAACCTAGCTCTACCCATTTGAAGGTCTGTTTCCCAGATAAACAAAGGAGATGAATTCAGGAGTTCGCAAAACCAAGCCGCTTTTAGCGGTTATTGATTATGGTATGGGGAATCTGCGTAGCGTGGTACGCGCTTGGGAGCATGTTGGAGCAGCTGTGAGGCTTATCTCAAACCCCGCTGAACTCAAGGGTGCTGATGCACTTATTTTTCCTGGGCAAGGTGCGATCGTTGACGCAATGCGACTGCTTAAAGAAACCGGCATTGATTTTGTTATTCGCGACTGGATTGCCAGTGATAAGCCTTTTTTTGGTATCTGCCTGGGATTGCAGGCTTTGTTTGATCATTCGGAAGAGGGCGATACAAAAGGACTCGGTGTTTTCAGAGGAAGTGTGAAACGCTTTGAAGTGGAAGCGCCGCTTAAAATCCCCCACATGGGATGGAACTCTGTGGCATTTACAGTCGATACACCTATTGTGGAAGGCCTGAGAAGTGACAAAGACCAGTTTTATTTTGTACACAGCTACTATGTTGAGCCGGAAAATAGAGATATATTACTGTTTGAGACAGATTACGGCATTCGATTTGTTTCTGGCATACATTCCGGAAAATGCTTTGCGACTCAATTCCATCCGGAAAAAAGTCAGGCAAAAGGATTGCAACTATATGGCAACTTCCTGAAGTTACTTTAATTGTAAAGTGCTTTTAGGTATTTACAGGATGCAATGAGAGCACGGTCTTCGCAAATAATTGAGATATTACATAATTTATTGATATGGAAAAAATAGGAACGATTCATTTGGATGGCAAATCATACGACTTCCCAGTCATCGAGGGAGTCGAAAATGAGAAAGCGTTGGATACGAGAACGCTGCGTTCAAAAAGTGGCTACATTAACTTTGACGAAGGTTACGGGAATACGGGTTCTTGCCTGAGTAATATTACCTTTATTAATGGAGAAGAAGGTATTTTACGCCATCGTGGTTATGCCATCGAAGAATTGGCAGATCGTTCCACCTTCCTTGAGTCCGCTTATTTGATCATTTACGGGGAGTTGCCGACAGAAGCACAGCTTACTAATTTTCGAAGTAAGGTTCGGTCGAGAGCTTCTATTCACACCGGGATGCATCATCACTTCGAAGGTTACCCTACGGATGCACATCCCATGCTTATTCTGTCATCAATGCTGAATTCTCTGGGCGCTTACTATCCACAAATGTCCACCAATGATCGCAAACAGGATTTGAAGTATTTTGATGAAACAGCGGCTTTGCTGATTTCAAAAGTTCGAACGATTGCCGCCATGGCTTACCGGATGAAGCTAGGCTCACCTTACGTTTATCCAGACAATAATCGCGGATATGCCGATAACTTTCTGCATATGATGTTTTCAATGCCTTACAACGAGTACGTGGATAACTCCGGCGCTGCCGAAGCGCTGGATCTCTTCCTGTTACTCCATGCAGATCATGAGCAGAATTGTTCTACGTCTACTGTTCGTATGGTTGCTTCCGGCGGTGCTAATCTATTTGCCTCGGTTTCAGCCGGTGTGTGCGCTCTCTGGGGGCCCTCGCATGGTGGCGCTAATATGGCAGTGATTAAAATGCTGGAAGAAATTCACGCATCCGGAGACGATGGATCAAAATTTATTCAAGATGCCAAGGAAGGTAAAGCCCGATTGATGGGGTTTGGGCATCGCGTTTATAAAAACTATGACCCACGTGCAAAAATTTTGGGGAAAAGCTGCGAGCGAGTACTCGAAAAACTGAAAATTGATGACCCACTGTTGAATATTGCCAAACGTTTGGAAACAGCAGCACTTGAGGATTCTTATTTTATTGAGCGCAAGCTCTATCCGAATGTGGATTTCTACAGTGGTATTCTGTTAAAAGCGATAGGAATACCTGTCGATATGTACACCGTCATGTTTGCAATTGGTCGCATGCCAGGCTGGATCGCAAACTGGAAGGAAATTGCAGAAAACCCAAAGAGCCGCATTCATCGTCCACGGCAAATATACACAGGCTCGTCAAATCGAGAATACATCGAAATCGACAAGCGCATTTAGTGGTTTCATCAACGGCTTTCGCATTCACAAATAGTCGAATGTAATAAAGGTGTATTTTGTGCTTGCAGGTACTTGGGCCAAAACTACTTTCTCGTTTTCTCTGACAACACTCCGTGTCGTCGTGCATTCTGCCTCGGAGAAAGATAATTATTAACCTTAACCCAGTCGCACATCTTTATGGATGTGCAATTTTCTCGTAATGAGTTTAATGGATGAATTGCTGCAAAGCAGCCAAGTAGATAATCTCGTAGAAGGTTCCATCATCAAAGGAACTATTATTGAAATTAGACCGACCGAAATCGTTGTTGATATCGGTGGCAAATCAGAGGGCGTAATCAACGCGAACGAGTTTGTCAGTATCAGCGAGCTTCAGGTCGGTTCTGAAATCGAGGTTTATCTGGAAAAATTAGAGGACCGTGAAGGAAATCCTGTAATTTCCTTTGATAAAGCCGAACAGAAGAAAAACTGGGAGAAAATTGTCGATAATTGCGAAGAAGGCTCGGTTATTCAGGGTCGTGTTCGTTCCAAGGTAAAGGGCGGACTCATTGTCAGTATCGGTGTCGATTCCTTCATGCCGGCTTCACAGATTGACGTTCAGCCGCCAAAAAATCTGGACCAGTATGTTGGCCAGACGTATGATTTTAAGGTAATTAAGATCAATCTTGATCGTAAAAACATAGTAGTTTCCCGCCGTGAATTAATTGAAGAGCAGCGCATGGAGAAAAGACGCGCACTGCTCCAAGAGGTCAAACCAGGCGATGTTCGCCGTGGACAGGTCAAAAACATCACGGACTATGGCGCGTTCGTGGATCTGGATGGTTTGGATGGACTCTTACACATTACCGATATGTCCTGGGGTCGTATACAGCACCCATCTGAGAAAGTTAAGCAAGGTGAAGAGCTTGAGGTTATGATCATCGAAATTGATCGTGAACGTGAGCGTGTCTCTCTGGGTCTTAAACAGCTCGCAGACAATCCCTGGGATAAGATTGAGGAGAGATATCCGATTGGTAGCACCATTTCAGGCAAGGTTGTCAACATGGTACCTTATGGTGCATTTATCGAAATCGAGCAGGGCGTTGAAGGTCTTGTTCATGTTACTGAACTTTCCTGGACGAAACGTATTACAAAACCAAACGAAGTGCTTCGCATTGGTGAGGAAGTAAAAGCTGTGATACTTGGCATTCAAAAAGAAGAACAGAAAATCTCTCTTGGAACACGTCAACTGGATGTTAATCCGTGGGATATGGCTCGTCACAACTACCCTGCTGGCGCACGTGTACGGGGTAAGGTCCGCAACCTGACTACTTACGGCGCCTTCATTGAACTTGAGGAAGGTATTGATGGAATGGTGCACGTCTCAGACATGTCCTGGACCCGTAAGATCAATCATCCTTCCGAAATGGTTAAGAAAGGCGATGAGGTGGACGCAATCGTTCTCGATGTTGATTCAGAAGGGCAGCGTATTTCATTGGGAATGCGACAGGTAACAACAGATCCATGGGAGGAAATTGATACACATTTCAAAATTGGTGATGTCGTTAAGGGTAAAGTTTCCAAAATTACCAGCTATGGCGCTTTTGTTGAACTTGAAAATGACATCGATGGTCTCGTGCACATTTCTCAGGTCAGCGAAGATCACATTGAGAAAATCAAAGACGTTCTCAACGAAGGTGATGAAGTTACCGCTCGAGTTATAAAAATTGACAAAGATGAGCGTCGCGTTGGCTTGTCAATCAAGGCAGCGAATTACAGTGACGAAGATCTCGCGAAAGAACGTCAAGCTTTTGAAAACGTCACCGGTGTTGAAGATCTCACGAATTTGGGTGACATACTGGACAAGGCGACTAAATAAGCTTCTTTAAGTGAACTGGCTACCTCGACAATTTGGCTTGGTAGCCAGTCTCAGCTTTGAATCTGGAGTTAATCGGTAAAATTCACTTGATATTATTTATTGACTAGCTTCATTTGCAGCTGCGTTTAAGCGCAGGGCGCGGTCGCCAAGTGGTAAGGCCGAGGACTGCAAATCCTCTATCGTCGGTTCGATTCCGACCCGCGCCTCCAGCTCCAAATCATAAATTTCACCAACCCTTTATTTTATGTTAAGAAAATTTTACTCACTGTCAGTGGCCGTTACTTTATTCGGCAGCTTTATTCTAAGTGCCGAAGATACTCAGGGCGATAGCACTATGAGCGAAGTCGCAGATGCTGAGATGGAGGTTTCAACTGAAGCAATTGGCACGTCTGAGACGGCTGTAACGCAGGCAATGGATACAAAGGCTGCTGCTGAAAAGTTAAACGTTGAGGTTCCCGAGGCAGAGCTTGTTAAACTCGTGGGCTTTGTTCTCGCACAGGGCGGCGGCATTTCCGGTCTTGACTTGAGTGATGCTGAAGTAGCCATTATTTCTGATGGCTTGGTTGCCGGATTGAGTGGCACGAAAAGTTTTGAAGACATGCCTCAGGAATCTATACAGGCTTCGTTTCTTCAGGCTCAAAATCGTTTCCAGGCTATTGAAGAAGAGTTAGAGGAAATTCCTTCAATCAGCGAAGATTCACTACAAACAATGGGTTTTGTGATGGCGATGCAGTCGCGCTTGAATGATTTGGGTTTTGGAGCGGAAGAAATTCCGCTTATTAATCAAGGCTTTCTTGAAGGGGCAAACTTGTCTGAACCAAGTCCTGATATGGAAGCCAAATTTCCTGCTTTTCAGGAGTTTATGCAGTCGCGCGTTTTAGCAGCACAAGCCAAAGCGAATGCTGAAGCCGAAAAAGTAGCTGCCGAACGTATCGCTGCGGGCAAGTCATTTTTTGAAGAATTGTCTACGGATACAGATGTTCAGAAGAGTGACTCAGGCTTGTACTATAAAATTGTCAAACCTGGTACAGAGCCTAAGCCATCCATGGAAGATTCGGTTTTGGTTCACTACAAAGGTACACTAGTTGACGGCACTCAGTTTGATAGCTCGTATGATCGCGGCAGTCCTGCCAAATTTCCTCTTAATGGTGTTGTTAAAGGCTTCGGTGAAGGACTGACCAAGATCGGCGCTGGCGGCGAAATTATTCTGTATATCCCAAGTGAACTGGGCTACGGAAATTCACCTCGTCCAGGCGGCGTAATCAAACCCGGTGACACGCTTATTTTCAAATGTGAGCTGATTGAAATCAATCCATAGTAGGAATACTCTTACAGGTCGGTTTCTACGATACCTTGGGTAAAGCTTGTATAAGCTGCTTCCGACTGTTTTGCCATTGTACCTGGAAGTAGGTGAAAATCACCGGCCTTCATTAAACAATTCCTTTGACCGATAAAGCTGATTAGGCCTACCAGTATCATGGAAGACGCTCAGCAGCTCCTGAAGTTAATGCCCTTGCCTTCTCAAGCTCTTCTCCAAGGGATTTCCTAATTTCAGCAACACTATCCATCAACTCCAGTTTAGCATCCACAATCCTGGAGAGCTGGATCTGGGCCTGTGGTGCATAGGATTTGGTACCCATTTGGTTTTTGGTGACACCGGTCTTAACGGATGCCACTGAATCATTGAAGCGTGCTAATTGTTTGTCGAGCCTCTCAATCAGCTCAATTTGTGCCAGAATTCGCTCCTCGAGTCTGGCGCTTTGCTCTCTTAGTGTTTGGTTATCCGATTTTAGGATTTTTGATGCCTCGCGTAAGACTTTATTTTCATCCTTGGTTTCAGAGGCGCCGGTCAATTCGAGTCCCAATGCCGCACTAGCTAATAATACAGACAGCCCAATAAAAAGCCAAGACATGCGAACAATCCCCGTTCTTGCCTGCCCCTCTCGTTCCTGCTCCTTGGAAATGACCTTCCAAAATAGAAAAACGATCAAAGCCGATAGCCCTAATAAACCATAATTAAGTAAGCTTGGTATTACTGTCATAATAAATAACCTCGCCATAAGCAGCAGGGTATTCGAAGTTAGGATGTAAAGTTTTACTGCCCAACAACGAAACTCTAACTTCTAACTCCTCCCTCAAAAATTATCGATAATATAGAGTTCGGCACCCGAACTGTGAAGAACAAAGTGCAAGTGTTTATAAAATTATTTTTGGGCATCAATCGGGTTTTGTCTACTCGAACTGGTTGCTAAAAATCATCTAAACCGGATATATAGCTCTTCCTTATGGAGTTGATCGCATCAATTTCATACATAGCAATAAATCCTGATTCAGTAGGTATCGCCAACACAACGATTTCGTCAGTTAAAGCTTCCGGGTAGTGGGCTGCCAAGGTATTCGCTTTTTCTTTCTGGATAAGGGCAAGCATCTCATCTACAGAAGCAAATGCTTCTTCAGGCACGTAGATTCCTCGGTATGCTACCACATATGACATTTCACCACCGCGACTGTTGATGCTAGTTAGATGGAGTTCTAATCCTTCTTTTTTTGCTGATTCTATAAACGTTTTTAGGTCGGCTGACGCGCTAGCCCAAGTTACTCCAATTCCAGTAATCGCAAATAAAGCAGAACCGTATAACAAAGAACCCATAATTTTCTTATTTCCTGAATAACCTTTAAATACCCAGATGAGTGGGATGATTGGTAGGAGGATTAAGCCAAGACAACCGAGCGCTGTCTTCTTCTTGAAGATGTCAATGACAATGATAAAACTGACTATCATCCATGCGAAAAAACTAAAGATTCCTGTGGTAAGCATATTTTTTGTTGTCCTGCACAATTTTGAAGTTTCACGCGGAATTGGTGTGGCCTACGTAGTTGTGAACACTTCAGGGTTCAATTTTAGCGTTTTTCTCCAAAGACTTACGGAAATCATCTGTAAGCTTTCCCGAATATCCCCAGTTTTCTTCATCTATTTCGTCAATTACAATATGAATATGTTTAGGGTCTTTTCTAAGATGTTTCACTAGTGATTCAGTAAAATCTTCAACTAATGACTTTTTCTGTCCTCGGGATACCCCCTTGGTTATTTTTAAATTAATATAGGGCATAATGATTTTTATTTTGTCGATTGAGCTAGAACTGCCCACTAACACGAGTATAGCCCACTCGCAGATCGTTGTATGCAGTATTGATCATAATTGCTGTCAAGCAAGGTGCGCTCCGTCGGCGCACCGCAAACTATAAATTATCCTTGGGATAAGCCCCGAGGCATTAGAGAATTGGAAATCAAAGATTGAATATTTTAAAACGAAGCACAGCCGATATGCAAATCAGCAACTAATTAATGCACAAGGGAGACAACCTCTTTTGATCTTTGGACCAATCCTACCGAAGACTGAGGAAGAGAGAACTTTAGTTTGGCAAAGTAAAGTTGGCTCACTCTTATTTGCGCTTTGCTTCGTACAAGCGCTTTTCCTTCACTTGGTTTGCAGCTTTTCCGATGCGATCACGCATATAGTACATACGAGCGCGCATTGTTATGGACTCACGATCAATTTCGATCTTCTCGATTGTAGGACTGTGAACCGGAAATACTTTTTCAACTCCGACACCCGATGCAATGCGACGCACAGTAAATGTTTCCTGAATGCCACCACCTTTGCGAGCGATTACAATACCGGCAAAGACCTGAATACGAACTTTGTCACCCTCCTTAACTTTAAGGTGAACGCGAACACCGTCGCCTACTTTAAAGTCTGCACGGTCTTTCATAAGCTGATCGCTCACAACTTCTTCTAGGATTGCCTGGCTCATAATTAAATGGTGGTTTTTGATAAAAGGTCTGGCCTCAACTTCCGGGTTTTTTTGATCTGTTGCTCACGCCTCCAATTGGCGATAACTGCGTGATTTCCAGAAAGCAAAACTTCGGGCACTCGCATGCCACGGAAATCCGCAGGACGCGTGTATTGAGGAAAACTGAGTAAACTGTCGGTAAAAGATTCATTCGTCAAGGATTTTTCGTCACCTAAAAAACCGGGTACAAATCGGCTGATACAATCGATCAGTACAACCGCTGCCAATGTGCCGTTGGTCAGCACATAATCGCCAATGCTAATTTCATGATCCACGAGATGATCACGCACCCGTTGGTCTACGCCTTCGTAATGACCACTTAATAAAATGATATGTTTCTCCTGCGACAATTTTTGAGCTAACAAACTGGTCAATGGTTCACCATCCGGAGCCATATAAATCAGTTTAGTTTCTTGTCGCCGTAGAGATTCGGCAGCCGCGAAGATTGGCTCTGGCTTCATGACCATGCCTGGACCACCGCCGAAGGGTATTTCATCGGTTTTTCGATGTTTGTCCTCAGTCCAATCCCGCAATTGATGCGCCTTGGCACGAATCAATCCATTTTGCTGACCACGGGCCAACATACTCGTCGACAAAAAACCCTCCACCATTTTCGGGAAGAGGGTAAGAATATCAAATTTTATGTACGTGGCAGAATCCATGGATTGCCGTGAGAAACTTCACCGAAGCATTCTAAACTTTCTCAGGCGCTGCAGTTTCGCTAACTAGAGCCTCGCGACGAACTTTACGGATAAGGCTGGCAGCAGTGTCTGTTGGTTTTGCGCCGACAGATTTCCAGTAATCGATACGATCCAACTTCAAATTGAGTTCATCCTCCGCACGCTTTGCCTGTGGTTCGTAAGTACCGACAATCTCGACAAAACGGCCGTCACGGCGGGCCGAGGATTCAGCAACTACCATGCGATAGAAGGGACGATGACTTGAGCCATGACGTTGGAGACGTATTTTGAGTGCCATAAAATTTAAGGTCTACAATAGTATGCGAGTTTAGAAAAGCCAAAGAGTAAAGAAGCTGTAAGTTGGTTTGTCAAGTGCATGTTTTAAGATCCGAAGAAGTCGAATTGGTATTTTAATTCCGCAAAGTCTCCCAGAGTGCTCCCGCCCGGATTCGAACCGAGATTAGTGGTTTCGAAGACCACTGCTCTATCCATTGAACTACAGGAGCGTTTGAACCAAAAAAAACGGCAACTTGATGACTCAGGTCAATGCAAAAGCTGGATAATAATTGAAAACCTTTACTGGTGATCCGTATTATGATCTATACAGATTTTACGAATCGTCAAAGTAGCGATAGGTTACAGTCGTACAATATGTTGAAGGACGGAAACTAACTTCCAACTTCCAGCTTCTAACTCCTTTTTACAAATATGCCAATTAAGGAAAATCCAGTTTTTAGACGGCTTTACAAACATGCGCAAAAACGTCTTATTTTTGAACCTGGAATTCCTCGTGGCCAACAGCTTCCAGCCTACAAACGTTACATCGAGCTGGAAAGTGAAATGCTTAAACGGCTTCACCAGAAAGGCACTTCCGGACTAAAAGTCTGCGAAGCCCGCGCAGCCATGGTGGATGTTGTTTTAGAAAATCTATTCCTGGCAGCGCTCGATTTATATACGGTCAAACATGGTCCGATTCCCTGCAAAATGGCGCTACTGGCCACTGGTGGCTATGGCAGGCGCGAGTTGAATCCACACAGTGACATTGATATTCTATTTCTGTATCCGGAAAAGACCACAGACAGCGCCTTTACTCTTTTTCAGGAAGTTTTAGCTGAAGAGATTCTCTACCCACTCTGGGACTTCGGCTGGAAAGTAGGCCATGCCTCGCGCAATACGGAAGAAGTGATTCAGGAATCCCAGAAAGAGATACAATCGAAAAACGCTATTTTGGAATCTCGCTTTATCTGCGGGTCAAAATCGATTTACACGAGCATGTATAAACGTTTTTCAGATTACTTCAGAAATGAAAATTCTGCCGCCTACGTTCAGCAGCGACTTGAGGATGAGAAACTCCGCCACTCTAAGTTTGGCAAAACCGTCTACCTTCAGGAACCTGACATAAAAAACGGCGTAGGTGGGCTGCGCGACTACCAAAACATCCTCTGGATGGCGAACATCAAGTTTGGCTTCAGATCGTTTAAGGAAATTAATAAGGCAAAACTGCTGCGTCGTCATCTGTATATTGATGTGAAAGCAGCTTACGACTTCCTCCTTCGCACTCGGACGGAACTGCATCTTCAGAACCGCCGGAGCAGCGATAAACTAAATCTGGACCAACAACCCTCCGTAGCGCTTGGTCTCGGGTATAAGCAGAGCGATATTTTCGAGCGTGTTGAGGCATTTATGCAAGACTACTACACAGCAGCTCGAACCATTTATCAAATCAGTGAAATACTTAAAGAACGCCTGGCGCTCTCCAGCGAGACAGATCCACGAAGTTCTATCGATATCCCGTCCTTCAGATCACTGAGCCCTCAACAGAAATCCAAACTGAAGCGCATCGATGGATTTATCCTGGAGGATAAGATGATTTTCCCCGAAACAAAAACGGTCTTCACCCGTGACCCTTTGCGCCTGATCCGCATCTTTGGCCTAATGCAGCAATACGATGCGAAGTTGCATCCCGATCTCAAATTTCGAATTTCCCGCTCATTGCCATTAATCAACCACGAAGTTGTTAACGCGCCTTCAGCGGCCAAGAGCTTTTGCTCTATTTTGAGAAATGCGGGTGATGTTTACAGCACTCTGAGGGAGATGCATGAACTCGGAGTTCTCGGGCGTTATTTGCCTGAGTTTGGACAGCTCACCTGCAAGGTGCAGCACGAGTATTACCATCGTTACACTACGGATGAACACACCCTACAAACCATTAAGCAGCTTGATGAAATTTTCCAAAAAGATGCAGGCACAAGTTCTTTTTATGAAAAAGAGCTACGCAAAAACGATGACCCAAGACTACTTTATCTGATTCTTTTACTACACGATATCGGTAAATCTGAGGGTGTTAAAGGACATGCTGTTAGTGGTGTGCGAATTGCAAAGCCCATCCTTGATCGGTTTGCAATTAATGAAGAACAACAGGAACAAATACTTTTTATTGTCGAGCACCACCTAGCAATGACGCGTGTCTGGCAACGCTTCGACCTGGATGATCCTGACACTGTACGGTCGTTTGCAAAAACGGTGCAGGACACCGAAAAGCTTAGATTTCTCTACGTGCATACTTATTGTGATGCGCGTGGCACTGCGCCCGCTCTTTGGAATGATCATAAAGAAATCATGCACAAGGCTCTTTTTGAACGAACGTTGCAGCAACTATCCAACCGGAAAGCAATTGAACAAACCCGCAAGAACAAGAAGCGAACCTTGCTAAAAAGCATCCTTGCCCAGCCGATTGACGGACTTGCCGATGAAGAGGTACAAGCACATTTTGATCTTCTTCCAGACCGATACTTTACCAACATTTCAATTGATAACATAAGATTGCATATTCGCATGATCCACCAGTTTTTGATCCAGAATCGGAGAGCAGAATCGATCGAAACGCTGGAACCTGTGATTCACTGGCATGATGATACGGACATTAACTTAACGGTAGTTCACGTTGCCACATGGAATCGAGCCGGGCTTTTTTACAAATTAGCAGGTGCGCTAACACTGGCTGGCGTCAACATAAATAGCAATAAGGTGTTCTCACGCAAAGACCATATCTCGATTGATACTTTTTACGTTATAAATCCGGATGGTGGAATTGTCAGTCTCCCGAAAGCTTATAAAACATTCAAATCGCACTGTAGAGAATCCCTAGTCTACGGCAAGCGCCTTGCAGGTGAAGTTGAACGTCTTGAGACATCCTTGAGTAATCGCAATAATCAACAACATGCAAAAGTGCTTTCAGCGCCAATCTCAACTAAGGTTGAAGTCTACTATGACTCTTCTCTAAACCAAAATATTGTCGAGGTAACGACCAATGATCGCATCGGATTACTTTATCAAATTGCGCGACAGATTTATGCTGATGGATTTGATGTAAACTTCGCCCGCATTGCCACAGAACGCAAAATCGCAATGGATACTTTCTATATTGAAAAAATTAACTCGCTTGAATCTGTAAATGAGGAGAGTCTCCTTAAGTTACGTAAAAAAATAAAAGCGATTATCGACAAGTACTGAAATACGAACTACTGGCACCTCTCCTATTTAGGGAACTAAAGCCGGATTGATCACCATAATGAATAACTATTTTCATTATCAATTTTGAGCAAAGACTTGAAACCAAATTATTACATCATTTGGCCAATTGCTCTCGTTCTGGCAATATTCGTAGCCTCAGGCCAGTCCTCGCTCGCCACACCTGATACAGGATTTTCTTACGACAAAGCCACTCACTTCCTGGTCTTTGGACTTCTCGCAACATCGGTTATTCGCATTCCCTATCTCCTAAGGAAACGCTGGAAAGGTGTTCTATTAACAGTGGTAATCGTCTCCTGTTATGGCATTATGGATGAATTCAGGCAAATGCATACCCCAGGACGCTATGTAGAGTTTAAAGACTGGTTGGCAGACACAAGCGGCGCTATTGTCGCATGCATTTTCTATTTGAACTGGGCTTGGTATCGCTCGATCTTGGAAAAGCGTTTTTTCTCAGGAAAGAGCCAAAATCTGATTAATTCAGACTCGAGAGTCGGGCCCGCAGATTTAAGCTAATCAAAGCAAAGGGTTTATGAATTTGATCTCGCCTGATTACAACTACTGGCAGCCTGTCTGAAAAATAAGGCCAGAGAAGGATTCACAGATCAAAAGTCTCTTGTAGTTGAGTTAGCATCGCTTATTTTGGGAAAACTGGATGGTTGCTATTTCACTTTATTCAATTCGTTTTTCTAAATCCGGTCTGATTGACAGGGAGACCTGCATCAGTAGTCTGTGATTATGCAAAAGATACCTACGGCTGTAATCACAAGAGAAGAAAGTACGGTTGTTTCATTCTTCTCTGAAATTGACGTAGCTAGCCAATGCGACTCGATTAAAGACAATCTCCAAGAGACTGTTGAGCTATTTTTTGAATGTTCATCAAATGACGAAGTCAAAAACACGCTTGTTGCTGAATCCTACATTTCGGTGATAAAGATTTCAGTTGGGTAAACTCTATAACCATGCCATCCTCTCAAAACCTCTTTGAACGCGCCAGCCAACTGATTCCCGGTGGAGTCAATTCACCCGTTCGGGCTTTTCGCTCAGTTGGCGGAACTCCATTTTTTACAAAGCGCGCAAATGGGGCGCATCTGTACACTGCGGAAAACAAACAACTCATCGACTTTGTCTGTACCTGGGGACCGGCAATTCATGGTCACAACGACCCCCATATTCGCCAGGCTATCGCTCAGGCACTGGAAGAAGGCACCAGCTTTGGCACACCAAATCCCCATGAAGTCGAGATGGCAAAACTCATTGTCGACAGGGTTCCGTCAATCGAAAAAGTCCGCATGTGCAACAGCGGCACAGAAGCAACCATGTCAACAATTCGTCTGGCGCGCGGCTACACCGGACGGAATAAGATCATCAAGTTCGCTGGCTGTTTTCACGGTCACGTCGACTCACTGCTGGTAAAGGCCGGCTCCGGAGCGCTCACACTTGGCAATCCCGACAGCGCTGGAATCCCACCCTCACTTGCAGCCGAGACCATTGTGATTGATTACAACGATCACAAAGCCGTACGCGACGCCTTCATAGTGCATGAAAATGAAATCGCTGCACTCATCGTTGAACCGTATCCAGCCAACTGTGGGCTAATCCTACCGGACTCGGACTATCTTCAACTATTGCGTGAGCTTTGCAATCAACACGATACTGTATTAATTTTTGATGAAGTAATGACTGGCTTTCGCGTCGCTCCCGGCGGTGTCCAGGAAAGTGTAGATATTATCCCTGACCTTACAGCGCTTGGGAAAATCATCGGCGGCGGACTTCCTGTAGGCGCCTTTGGTGGTAAAACAGAAATCATGAATCACTTGGCCCCAATCGGCCCGGTGTATCAATCAGGTACGCTTAGTGGAAACCCACTTGCGATGGCTGCTGGCATCGCATCACTTAAAAAGCTGGAAACTGAGAACCCCTACCCCGTCCTGAAGAAAATGGGTACAACGGTTTGCGATACACTGCTGGACGCAGCAAGACGAAAAGGCGTCGCACTACAGGTGCCTCAGATCGGCTCTATGTTTGCTCTGTTTTTCAGCGAGAAGTCAGTGCGCAACTACAATGATGCTATTGCCAGCGAAACAGAGCATTTCAACAAACTATTTCACTACGCCCTGAAGCATGGCGTCTACTTACCCCCCTCATCTTACGAGACCTGCTTTATTTCAACAGCCCATGAAGGCGCTGATATCGAACGCGCAGCGGAAGTTCTCGCAAAGGGCATCCAATCCATCTGAAATAATTGATGTACCCAGCCGGACTCATTCCATGACCAAGACGCCTCAAAGAACTGCGCCGAGGAGGGGCTCCAATCAACTCAGGTTTAATTTTCAGGCCGCAGGACTTCAAAGCCACTGTGAAGAAATGAATAACTCATCCATTTCTTCAACGCCACAAAACAACTTGAAAAAAGCCGCCATTTATTAGACTGATTTCGGACGCAATTATAGGCGAAGCGGAACATTAAAGGGATAATCAACCTATGCAAAAGACAGCTCATCTATTTACCTGGCTAAAGCTCTAAACATGCTCTGGGAAAAAGAGAAGAAAACCCTAAAACTTAATGCGTCAGAATGCATCCCTGTCGTGTTGTCGGCCTCTAAAGCAATGCCAACACTGCAATCGATTCAGGATATTTTGGAGCGGCTGGATTCCGTCGAGCAACGCGGTTACTTTCTTCCCGATGAGGATGAACGGCTGCGAGAAGTTTACAGCCAGTACCTGGCAGTTCGCTCCAGCCTATTTGAATGCATTTATGCAATCAGTGGCCAGCATCTCTCGGTCAAGAACGCCACAACCCGATTGCCGGACTTCATTGTAGCTTACGCAGCAGCTTGTCTACTGGTACGTTCTGCCAGCTTTATCGTAAAAATGGCAACCAAGCATCCAGTAAGTCGCGAAAAACTGGATGAACCGGAACCGCGCTACAATTTGGAGGCAAAAAATTTCACCCGCATCTACAGGAGCCTTACTTCTCCTCGAAAATGGTGGGCGTTTTACGACGCTGCCCGTTTTTTTCAAATACATCGCGACGAAATTCTAGGTTATGCCAAAAATGAAAGCCTTAAACCAATAGTTGATCTTCTGATTCAAGAAGAGGCTTATGTCCTATCACGTAGACAAAATTTCCTGAAACAGCGACTGAGCTATCGAATTCATTCATTTTTGCGCCGAAACCATTTAGGTTACAAAAAGATGATGTTCGGGCTTTTCAAAACAAGTGGCAGCATCATTGCGAGCCTCAAACAGCCTTTCGTAAAACCTTCTGGCATGGGCAAGCGAGTCACCACTAAAGTCCGTGAACGTCTAGAACGATTTTTACAGCCTGGAGATGTGTTGGTAACAAGACACGATGATGCGCTGAGCAATCTATTTCTTCCAGGATTTTGGCCACATGCGGCCTGTTACATAGGCAGCAATGAACAACGTAAAAAAATTGGAGTGCGGTGCGATTTTAAGATCGAAGAAACCGTACGATTTATTGAAGCGAAAAAAGATGGAGTAAAATTACGACCTGCTGAAGATACGTTGCAGGTAGATGCCCTTGTCGTGCTACGCCCAAAGTTGAGTGAAGAACTGAGAGCAGCGGCAATTTCCAGTGGCCTTAAACATACAGGTAAACACTACGATTTTGTTTTTGATTTCAGCAAATCCGATCGACTTGCCTGCACGGAACTGATATATCGCTCCTATCACGGAGTCAGTTCGATTAAATTCGAGCTTGAATCACGAGCGGGTCGCTACTGTCTCTCTGCAGAGGACCTAATCAATCAGTCCGTTGGCAAAGGATGGTTTGATCCCATTCTAATCTACGGTGTTGAAGGCAATAACTGGATTGAAGGAGAAAACTCCCGAACCCTCTTAAAGCAAAGCTTTGCAGCAACTTTCTAACGAATACTCCAATCTTACTCATGACGCAGATCACGATTATTCGCCACCCAAAAGAACGACGTAGCAAGTGCAGCTTGACACCCTTGGAAGGACGTACGGACATCCATTTTTTACGTGCTCGACCAGAATGGACGTTTGATGCCACTGGTTTTACAGTGCTCGCACTGGGAGCGCCTGAACTCTCAGCAGAAGACGCAGGCCGCCCTCTGTTACTTCTGGATAGTACCTGGCGACTGCTACCACAATTAAAAAATTGCTTGATAGGAAAAGGGGTTAACCGCACGTTGCCAACAGTTGACAGCGCTTTCCCGAGAAAAAGCAAAATTACAAAAGACCCATCTGAAGGACTTGCCTCGGTTGAAGCATTATTTCTTGCAAAATTACTTTTAGGCGAACGAGACGACACCTTGCTAGAAGACTACTACTGGCGATCCAAATTTCTGGAAAATTTGAAGGATGCAGGTGTTTTGACGAACTTGAAGTTTGAAATTTAGAAACTCAACCGCCAGATTCCCAAGCTATGAAATTCGGAATTTTAGTTCGGGCAATTGGGATATTTTTTATCTCTCTTACAACTCTCGTTTTAGGTTGCGGAGACTCTGACAAAAAGTCTGTAGCAAAAAATCCGGAGAAATCTCCAGATAGGCCCTACACAGTTGTCTGCACAATTGGAATGATTACGGACATTGTACGCAATGTTGTGAAGGAACATGCTAAAGTCGAAGGAATCATCGGCGAAGGTGTCGATCCACATCTTTACAAGCCAACACGGAGCGATGTTGTTAAGTTAAACCGTGCTGATATAGTGTTCTACAACGGTCTTTTACTGGAAGGTAAGATGACAGATGTACTCGTAAGAATCGCTAGTTCTGGAAAGCCAGTAAGAGCAGTTACAGAAGCAGTTCTCGACGATACTGAATACTTGTTGGAGAAAGACGATACTTCCGGCCATATCGATCCCCACGTCTGGATGGATGTCCAGGCATGGATCAAAGCTGTGGAAGTAGTTGCCCAAACTTTGTCGACATTTGATCCGGAAAATAGTCAAAACTATTCTTCTAATGCGGAGCAGTATATCGAAAAGCTTCAAACACTTGATTCATATGCAAAAGAATCAATTGCATCCATACCCGAGTCAAAATGTGTCCTTATAACTGCACACGACGCTTTTAAATATATGGGACGGGCGACTGGTCTTACCGTAAGAGGAATCCAAGGAATTAGCACTGAATCTGAAGCAGGAGTACGCGACCTAGAAGAGCTAATAGATTTTGTAGTCGAGAAAGAAATACCAGCGATATTTGTCGAAACGTCTGTATCTGATAAAAACGTGAAAGCCTTAGTCGAAGGATCAAACGCACGCAACCACTCACTACAAATCGGAGGGACACTTTTTTCAGACGCTATGGGAAAGAAAGGCACCTACGAAGGCACTTACATCGGTATGATTGACCACAACGTCACGACAATTACCCAAGCCCTTGGTGGCAATGCCAGCAAGGGCGGAATGCAAGGCAAGCTGGGTAAAAAAGATCCGTGAATTACCAACTACGCTTTTTATGACGATTCGCCCGCGAACGCTTACGACGCTTGTGGTTATTCATCTTGAGACGACGTTTCTTTTTTAAATTACCCATTTATTAAACTGTTTTTATATTTTGAGAGCTAGGAATCTTACAGATTTCTAACGTATGTAAAGTTTTTAGATACAAATTATTTTAGGTTTTGCTTTCGTCCGAATAGATTAACTTGAGACGCTCTAGTAATAAGCGGAACTTTTTTGGAAATTTTGCGTTTAAGTGGATTACTTCTGAGTTGCCAGCCGTAGCCGCTAGCAGAACCTGACTTAGATGCAAGGGAATCCCATCGAAGATAGGACGACGTAATTCAGCGCTTTTTTTCTTGGTCACAAAGTCGCTCAACAGTGGAATTTCTGGTCCTGAATACAATACATCGCCAAGAATTGGTATCTTTTCAACGGCAGCATGTGCACGTATCTGGTGAATCCTAAGAAACGATGTGCTTGCTCTCCATAAAGACCAGCCCAAGGAAGATTTGTCGATTCGCTGAAAATGTGTTTGAGCTTTTTTCCCCTTAGCCGTCGAAGGAATCATCTTAGGTTTTGTATTATGAGCCAGTAGAGGCGCATCAGCAATTAAACCATCAACGTCTTTGGCCAAATTGGATTTTGTTACAAATAAAAATGTGAACGAACATCTTTCAGAACCGACAAGGTTGCGTAGTCGATCAATACTACCTTTATTTTTTGCAAACAGGGCAATTCCAGATATTTCGGGCTCTATATTATAAACAGAACCGAATAACGTCGCACCGCTTTCAAGCAGTTCAGGCTTTCGAGCTTTTAATTGCTCATTCAAAGCTGCATCCAAATGGGTCGTACCGGGATTCCACGGATGTTGTCGTATTGCGATTCCTGTAGGTTTGTTAAGCGCAATCCAGTCATCTGATTCACCAATAACCTCTGTTCGCAATGGACTAGCAGTAAGAAGACTAGCAGGGAACCCGATAAAATTTCGATTGCCCATTGGGTTCTATGGATAGCCGTTCTTACCAACAAAAATGCCCCCGAACCAACTTTAGTTCGAGGGCATTAAAATATTTTGCATTTAAGCCTTCATCAACAACGCACAGCGAGATTTGTGACGTGCGATTTTGTTGGCATGCACCAGTCCACTTTTCCCCGCTTTGTCCAAAGCGGAAATATAATCTCTGGAAGCAGAGAGCAACGCATCTTTATCCTGAGATTCAGAGGCCATAGTAACCTTTTTATAAAGGGTCTTAAGCCGGGATTTTATCTGACGATTGCGCAAAGTGCGCAACTTGGATTTACGAATATATTTTAGTGCTGATTTAGTATTAGCCATATTAAAAGTGTATTGAGAGAATTAGGATTGATCTCTCAAACAAAGAGTCAAGTGCCAAACGTCAAGAACTGAACCGAATTTTCAATTCACACTGAGTGCAAACCCGAAATACAAATATGAAAAAACGGCAT
The DNA here is from genome assembly GCA_964624365.1 of uncultured Puniceicoccaceae bacterium. Classification (GTDB taxonomy): domain Bacteria; phylum Verrucomicrobiota; class Verrucomicrobiia; order Opitutales; family Coraliomargaritaceae; genus Lentimonas. The sequence continues at coordinate 166 of CAZUYZ010000198.1, read as the reverse complement.
GAGGAAAAGCCTCATGCCGCTTTGTTTCATTGAAATTTTAGTTAGATCCGAACCAGTACTTTTAAAGTTCAGCTTTTTCAGACAGCTCTGTGTTGGCTTGTTCCTCTACTTCAAGAAGTTGTTCTAGTTTGGTGAACCGATCGGATTCGGCAGGCTGCTCTTCATC
>CAZUYZ010000197.1:0-29577 GCA_964624365.1 uncultured Puniceicoccaceae bacterium | reverse complement strand
GGCGGAGCAGGAGGGAGTGCAGATTTGGGAGTACCCAGCACACCTGCCTGCGGAGGCGTGTTCGGCATCGGTGGCGCAGGAGGCGATTTTGCTTTTAAGGCCGGCTTTACTGCAACCTCTGGCTTAGCTTCCGGAGCTTCTGGTTGTTTTCCTGAAGAGACTTCGCGTTCACGTTTTACATCATCAGCGCTCTTAACGATAGAGCCTTCCGGAAAGACCGGACCATCTACTTTTTTCTGTTCTTCGACGGTTTTCGAAGCATCGACTTCGGTTTTTTCTGAAGAGTTGTCTGTTTTTTCGTCAGACGGAAATTCTTTAACAATCGATTCGGCAGAGATATTATCAATCGTGCTGGAAACGCTTTTTACCTCAAACCCGCGGTCACGAAGAAGCTCAAGGAGTTCTTTGTTCTCCATTCCGATTTGTTTTGCGAGTTGATGTATGCGAACACTCATGAATGAGTTAATGAAAACGGGTTAATAAAATTTAGAATACTTAAATCTATGCATTCTCTGTTTTGTATGCTGAAACTTTCAAAAGAACATCATCCGCTTCCTCTGGGCTAAAGCCAGCATCTACCAAATCCTCAGCTGAGACGCCTTCAAATGCTTCAGGACTAATTAATCCAATGGAGACGAGACGCTCTGCAATTGCCATTTCGATACCTGGTATAGTGTTAATGCCTGCCATGGCCTTGGCTACCTTTTCATCAAAACCAACGGCTTCTTTCTCTTCTTTGCCAATATCCAACTTCCAGCCGACCAATCTTGATGTAAGTTTCGCGTTGAATCCACGACGTCCAATTGCAATCGAAAGATCATCTTCGGCAACTTCAAAGTGAATACGACGGTCAGCTTCAACGATCTTGATATTTTTAGGCACCGCTGGTTTAAGGGCTTCTTCCAACAGACGCACTGGATCATTGTGGTAGCGAATAACATCGATTTTTTCACCGCCCAACTCTCGAACAATTGTTTTTACCCGAGCCCCGCGAGCTCCAACACAGGCTCCAACAGGATCCACTTTGGGATCGGCGCTATTTACTGCAATTTTGGTTCGATAACCCGGTTCGCGGGACATTGCTTCGAGTGTGACAGTACCATCTGCAATTTCAGTAACCTCGAGTTCGAAGAGACGCCGGACAAAATTAATGTTAGAACGGGATAGAATTATGTCGGGTCCGCGGTTAGTCTGCTCAATTTTAAGCAATAAGCAGCGTATACTTTCACCAGATGCATAATCTTCACCGGGCACACGCTCACGCGAAGGGAGAATTGCTTCTGCTTTGCCCAGATCAACAATAAGGTCACCTCGCTCCCGACGACGAACGGTTCCGGTTACTATATCGCCCACGACATCTTTGTAGTCATCGTAAATACGATCTTTTTCAAACTGTCGGATGCGCTGCATGATGGCTTGGCGAGCAGTCTGTGCGGCAATGCGGCCAAGATAGGCTGGATCAATTTCCTTCTCTACGGTTCCACTAACCTGAGCATCCGGATCAATCTGGCGTGCCTTCTCAATATGAATTTCTGAGCTCGAATCGCTGATTGAGTCGACGACACTAAGAATGGACCAGGCTTTCAGGGAACCAGTTTTAGGATTTATCTCTACACGAACTTCCCTCCCGGCACCAATTCCCTTTTGGGCGGCGTCAGCAATAGCAGCAGAAATGGCATCGATCATATCGCTACGGCCGATGCCCTTTTCTTTCTCCATGTATTCTAAAACTGATAAAATTTCGTTACTCATAGTGCGCAAAAATAAAAAAGCGGACATACGCCCGCTTTTGCAAGATGTTGCTGGGTTGAATTTATTGGCGAGACGTTACAGGGCAATTACGCCTTGTCAAGCCGTCTATGTTTATTCATCCCATTAGCTATTTCAATCCGAAAACGTTAGGTACTTCATGGTTCTTCAGGATCGCTAATGCGTGCCTCGGGACTTCCGCGACGAGTTTGCAGGCGGCTAAACTTTGCATCCTTCGAACGTTCACTTAAGCCTTGTGTACCCTTCGGACAAATCTGCGAGGTAATCGATTCGGATTCCAGCTATTTTAAGATTTTGGCTCCGTCAAAACCACGATCAGTAACCACTGTATTCAGTTTCATATCAATTGTGAACTTTTGCTGGCGTTCAACACTCTCGATGAGCTTTTCACCTTCGCTTGGAGCGTCTTTGCCGTAGAGCATGTAGTCAATGATCAGCCCACCTTCACTTTCGCCCACAATAAGTTTATTGCCGAAAAGGCTTCAAAGCCAGGCGCTCCGAGCAGTCTGGCGCAGCACTTCTACCCGTAAAGCATAGAGTCCAAATTCGGCCCACTGGTTGCTTTGCACTTACACTTTCCGGCAGGCTCTCTAAAGCAAACTCGATCACTTTAGTTTCCAGCCCTGAAGCTTTCAGGGTCTGATCAAGCTTTTTGAGATTATCAACCAGACACTTGTGGTCATGGTTGTATAAAACCGGAGTTAAAGCTGGACGCAATCAGCTTTAGATGGATACTAAGATATCAGAAAGCGGTTCATTGTTTTTATTCACACTTTAAATTATAGAGCCCTTTATTTGAGGCGAATCGAGGTTTTTTACTTCTTTTCGCCCACCTTTTTCCTTCTTTAGCTCAGTAATCATGTGGGATCAGGCTTCTGGGATAGACTCTAGTTAATGAACAGGCATTTTTTCAAACGCGGAATTTTCGCATCGTTTGTTGAGGGATCATCAAAAAGAACGATGTTTTATATGTTCGGATTACTATCCTTGAGTTCTTTGCTCGGAAGTGATGAGTCTGCAACCACTGATATCTCTAAAAAATCAAGATTTCTGGAGCAAGTGAGCGCTTCCGTCTACAATGGATGGGATAGCCACTACTTCACCGAGGGCAGAGACTTGTTGAATGGTGATTCTCTAATTATCACGGATATTCAGTCCGGGTGGAGAAGTTTTTTCAGTCAGATTTGGTATGCCTTTTCGCCGGATCAGTCCTACGATGAATTACAGTTTATGACAGGGCTCACTCAAACGGTTGAAAGTTTCATGTTTTATGCAGGGCACCGGCACATTCAATTTCCTTCAGATGGTCTGAATGATGATGAAACTGCTGTTGGGGTATCAGTGTCAAACTTGCCGGTGGGAGTTCAATTGTCTGCTGATGTATATTACTCTTTTGAGGCAGATGGGTTCTTTACAGAGATTACAGCTAACCGGAGTTTCGCCTTCACGGAGCGAGTAAGTATTAATAGTACCGTTATTTTTGGAATTAACCGAGGCTATGTCAGTGACGGACATGATGGCGCGAACCACCTTGCGCTCACAGTTGGGTTAAATTATGCTATTTCCGACTCTGTTTCAGTTATTGCGCGACTCACGCAAAGCTGGGAGATTAACAGCGATTTGAACAGGCCTGGAGATGAAACGTTAGTTGATTTTTTCAACGGTGGTATTGGTTTGCAATGGTCACTTTAACTCGAGAATTTTAGCTTTTTGAGTGATTGTTAATAAGTAACGCATGAAAATTGTACTAATTTACTCCGGCGGACTGGATTCCACAGTGCTCTTGTATCATCTACGTGCAAAAGGTCATGCGGTACACGCCCTTGCAATTGATTATGGACAGCGCCATCGGCGTGAACTTTTACATGCCGAAGAGATTTGTCGTCAGATCAATCTGCCCTTCAAAGCTGCTGACCTTTCTTCTATTCAACCACTGATTGCAGGAAGTAGTCTGACATCGCCGGGCATCGAAGTTGCCGAAGGCCACTATACCGAAGCTTCAATGAAATCGACCGTTGTTCCCAACCGAAATATGATTCTGCTTGCGATCGCAACCGGCTATGCCCTGTCGATTAATGCCCAAAAAATTGCTTACGCTGCTCACAGCGGGGACCATGCAATCTATCCCGACTGTCGCAATGAATTTGCGGATGCAATGGCTGAAGCGATTCGCTTGTGCGATTGGAAAACTGTAACTCTGGTGCGGCCCTTCGTTGACTGGAGTAAGTCGGATGTTGTTCGACGAGGAGCGGAACTCAATGTTCCATTTGCACAGACTTGGTCTTGTTATAAAGGGCATGAAGTTCACTGTGGTCGTTGTGGAACTTGTATTGAGCGCCGTGAAGCCTTCGATCTGGTAAATATTGAAGATCCAACCGAATATGCAGAAGACGCCCCTGGAATCCAAGTACTTCGTAAAAACAACTGGCGGTTTTAAAGAACATGCATTTTGTTAGACCGTTCTCGGAACCTGTTCATGATCCTTTTTTGAGTCATAAATAGACTCTTGGCTATCTATAACGTTTCAGTTTTAAAAAATGTTTACCTGCAAAAAAACCTACAGCGACGTTCCTTTTGCTCATCGCCAACATACTCATGATGGACATTGCGCATTCATCCATGGTCACAACTGGAGCATCACTTTGACCTTTGCTTGCCACGAAACAGATGAAAATGGATTTGTAATCGATTTTGGTAAACTTAAGTACATCAAGAACTGGATTGATGAACACCTGGACCATGCTTGCCTGTTCAATCAAGAAGATTCGGATGCGCAGAAAGCGCTGAAGGATCACGGGAACCTATTCAAAATATACACACTACCCAACAATTCCTGCGAAGGGATTGCCGAGCACTTGCACGGGATTTTTGATGACATGGTCCGCTCCGAAATGAACGAACGCGTTTGGATTACTGAAGTTGAAATTACCGAAGATTCAAAAAATAGCGCGACCTATTCGGTCGATTGACTGCATGCGCAACCGATTTGAGTATAGCTGGAACTTCCACCGGATATAGTGCCTATGCCATCAACGGAGAAATGAAAAGCGATCAATGGCGGAGGCTACTTTGATTGTCGTTATAAGCTCAGGTAGCCCACCTGCGACTAATCTTTGAATTGCTGCGGTAGGTTGCTTTCGTCAAGTCGTTCAATATTCGCCCCTATCGCATTGAGTTTTTTTTCAAAATGTTCGTAACCACGATCAAGGTGATAGATGCGTTGAACCCAAGTTTCGTCTTCAGCTGCAAAGCCAGCTAACGCTAGTGCAGCGGATGCCCGGAGGTCTGAAGCCATAACAGGCGCTCCCGATAATCTGGTGGGGCCTTTAACAATTGCACTTGCACCTTCGATTGAAATAATTGCTCCCATCCTCTGGAGTTCTGGAACGTGCATAAAACGGTTGGGGTAAATACGTTCGGTAATAATTGAAATGCCTTCCGCTTGGGTCATAAGCGCAATCAATTGAGCTTGTAAATCGGTAGGGTAACCGGGATGCGGCAAGGTAATTACTTCGACTGACTTTAGGTTATTTGTATAAGGCAGCACGTGAATAAAATCATCGCCCAATTCTATGGGTAATCCCGTTTCTTCAAGCTTGTCTAGGAAGGCGCTCAGTCGTTTTGGATCGATGCCTCTTATAGTTACGTCACCTTTGGTAATCGCTGCAGCGATTGCAAAAGTGCCTGCTTCAATGCGATCAGCGATAACCGAGTGGGTACAGCCGTGTAGCTGCTTGACGCCGGTAATTTCCAAACTTGGGCTGCCAATGCCTTCTATTTTTGCACCCATTTTAACAAGCAGGTTGCATAGATCAATCACTTCAGGTTCACACGCAGCGTACTCAAGATGCGTTGTCCCCGGAGCCAACACGGCAGCCATAACTATATTTGCAGTGCCAGTCACAGTACTGCCATTACGACCACCTAGGAAAATTGGATTTGCTTTAATTTTAGTCGCATCAACATGAACATAACCCTTCGATAGTTTAACCTTACAATTTAGCTTTTGCAGTCCTTTGATGTGTAAATCAATCGGACGTGGTCCAATTACACAGCCGCCTGGTATTGAGACTTCCGCTTGTCTCATTCGACCGACTAATGGACCAAGAAGACAGACAGATGCTCGCATTTTGCGAACAAGCTCGTAAGGTGCAACATGCGTAATTTCCTTAGCTGTAATTTTCCAGGTATTCGGCTCCGGATTGGTTATGTCTGCACCAATCTTTTGCAAAATCTCTATCATGAAGCGAATGTCGCTTAGATCGGGAACATTGCTAAGTGTAACAGTCTCTTCGGTAAGTAGACAGGCCGCGAGGACCGGTAGAGCCGCATTTTTGGCGCCACCAACCTTGATTTCACCTCTGAGCGGACCCGTATTGGTAATTCTGAAGATACTCACAGCCTTGTCGATTTCGATGTTCTTAACGCTTCGAACTTAATCTTAAGATCTCTGCGGAACATTTTTTCGAACACGCTTTTGTCCTCCGCCGTATTTTTTCCCAGAGTTGTTTTTGCGACTTCCATTGCCACGATGTGAATTATTTTTTCCAGATTTTGGCTTCTGGTAAGAGCGTTTTTGACTCTTCGGTGGAGTGCTTGCAGAACTGCCTCCAAAAAGGGAGCTGAATAGTCGACCAATGGCACCGAGCAGTCCACTCTGACTTTCTTTCTTCTCTTTGTGATTCCGAGAATTACGGACCTTCGTGCTTCGGCTGGATTTCTCAGGACGGTCTTTTTTTGCTTCAGCCCGACGTTTTGCTATTCGCTCTTCAACCTTCTGAATAGAGTCAAGTGTAGCTTCACTAGGTTTAGGAGCGCCTTTTTTAGATTTTGGGGCGCCTTCTAAACTACAGGATGATTTTGGACTCTTGGTTGAGCAGCATGTTTGCTTATCGGACGAGCTTTCTATTATATTCGTTTCTAAGATCTCGGCTGGATCAACTTCACCGATCTTCTGGTTACTGGGAACTGCTTCGGACTTAAATCCGCCACTGCGCCGACGGCCACCTTTGTTTTTGGAAGCGCTTGTGCTGGGAGTATAGTTATGTTCGGGATTTGGTTGAGGGTCGGATTCTTCGAATTCTGGCATAATTTTATGATAGGTTGTTTGTTACTAATGATACGTTTATCGCTTTAAGCCAGAACAGTCCTGAGAAAAAGCAAACTAGATGAGTATGCCTACGCGTCTGTTGAGGAGACTTTGTTGTTTAGGCAGAAAGGCAAAGCAAGCTACATCAAGCTAACTGGTTGATGTAGTTGACAGTTTACCAACACCCTTACCCAAAAGGGTAATCTGTGTACGGCAAGGATTATTTTTGCGACAATTGTTAAAAAAGAGATTGGGGGAATTAAAACTTTATAATGTCTTTGCCCTTGCCCAACTGGAGAAAGCTGTTGTAGCTAGTCACTCATGGACAAACTTGATGAACTTTTCGATTTACAGGCAGCCTTGAATGATCGGATAGGTGTTAGCACCAACGATATGTCGGATGAGGAAAAATCCCAGTGGATATTGAACTACACACGTGCTATGCAGCAGGAACTTTCCGAACTAGTGGATTCTGTTCCTTGGAAATGGTGGGCTAAATATCAAAAGTTCGATGAACAGAATGCGAAGGTTGAAGTCATCGACCTCTTTCACTTTCTGATTTCTCTGGCGCAGGTTTTGGGAATGACCGCAGAGGATGTATATGAGATATACACAAAGAAGAATAAAGTGAATCATAACCGCCAAGACAGTGGATATTCAGAAAAAGACGAAGACGACTCGCGACATATCTGATCAAAAGAGACCTATTAAGCGTGCAATTTTAACACTTCTAAATTTCAATTACTCTTAAAATGGATGCGTCTCCTTTGGAAGTTTTGATTTATCTGGCGATAGCGATTTACGTTATTCACCTATACCGATCTGATTTCTTGGAAACAAAATCGGGGCAGCCAAACCCAAAGGCAATGCCGGGGGCCACTTCAGCAAGCTTTGGTCTATATCTGTTTGGTGCGATTGGCGCTTTGCTGATTCTTGCAATTGAAACGTTTGGAGAAATCGCCCTTGGCGTTGCAGCAGAACAGAGTGATATGGTGTGGTATTTTGTGTTTGTGAGCCTCGCTGCCGGTGTGGTCGAAGAAGTTATTTTTCGAGGGTTCCTTGTTGTGGAGAACCGCGGACGCGTTGTTCTGATTTTTAGTAGTGTAGCGTTTTCTTTAATTTTTGCTTTGCTGCATCCCTATCTCTGGGAGTTTGACTACCCAGAAGAAGTTGCTGTTTGGCAATTCTGGCAAGCTGACTTTAGTCTCATACTGACGCCGAAGGCGTTTTTTACTACAAGCGTTTTGTTTTTAAATTCGCTTTGGTTCTATGCGCTCCGATTTGGGCCTTGGAATCAAAAGCGTTCGCTGTTCCCCTGCATGTTGGCTCACTCAGCCAGTAATCTCGGTGTTTTTGTCGTCAAGTTAGTTCAAGGGCATGTAATTTGGTGAGTGTCGAACTTCGTAATAATTTTTGAAGTAAGCATCGAAAAATTAGAGATTTAGAATTTTTATCGAAGCAAGCTTTGAGGCATTTATCACCCTGAAGTCCTGACAAACTGTTTAGGATTAGGTATTCAAAAAGGCGATCAATCGTTCAGCCGTTTTGAGGCCGATGCCTTCAACTTGAGTAATCTCTTCTGCGGTCGCAGCGCGTAGTTTTTTAATAGAACCAAAATATTGGAGCAAGGTCTGTCGTTTTATCGGGCCAAGTCCTTTGAAGTCATCGAGTATCGATTCGCGCAGTTTTTCGCTACGAAGATCGGCGTTGAAACGATTAGCAAAATTGTGCGCCTCATCACGTAAGTGTTGAAGCATACGCAGCGCCGGGTCGTGATGAGACAAGTTAAGCGGTTCGCGACCATCACTAAAAATGATGGTTTCTTTCTTTTTAGCGAGTCCGATGAGCATGGGGGGCTCAAATCCCTGTTCTAAGAATGCTTTGAGCGCAGCGCTTACTTGTCCCGCGCCGCCATCGATAACAATTAGATCCGGAAAGGACTTTTGTTCGTCGTTCAATCGCCGATAGCGCCGACCGACAACCTCGTGCATTGCCCGAAAGTCGTCGTTGCCAATGAACGATTTGATTTTGTAACGACGATATTGTCTGCGAGAAGGTTTGCCGTCTATAAAAACCACCATAGATGCGACGCAAAAGCTGCCGGAGATGTGTGAGATATCAAAGCATTCCATGTGTTCAGGTAATTTAAGCAGATCTAGTTCTGCTTTTAATCTCTTTAAGATGTCTCTTTTGGGTGTGGGATCGTAAAGCGTGCGCTCAAATTTTCGGGTACGAGCGCCGGTCTGCTTAAGTGCCTTAATGCGATCACGCAATTGTGCTGCTTTTTCGTAGTCACGAGCTTCAGCACAAGCTTGCATTTCAGTCTTGAGCTCCGCGAGCCATTCTTGCGTCTGACCTTCCAGAAATGCGCAGGCTAGTTCAACGCGCTTCTGATAGTCCTCCGTGCTGATTTCGTTTGGATGTTCATAGAGTTCCACCCGAGCATCATCGTATAATCGCCAGCGATTGTCATTCAAGCGGGAGGGATTCGCATCCCCCAGCAAGATGCCAAACTTGCGGCGTAGTTCGGCAAGGGTCTTACGTAGATGCGTCGCATGTGCAAAGGGCCCGAAGTATCGAGATTGCTGATCGGTGCGATTGCGAGTGAGCCTGAAGCGTGGCAAGTCTTCGCGTGGGTCGACCCGGACCATAAGGAAGCGCTTATCATCGGTGAAGACAGTATTGTAACGCGGCTTATATCGTTTGATTAACTGGCCTTCCAACAGTAAAGCTTCGGCTTCGGAGTTTACGATGATCAGATCAAAATCGTAAATTAGGTCGATCATTGCCTGAACCTTGGGCTGCGCAATCACGAACTTTCGTGAAGCTTGAAAATAGGTTGATACGCGTTTCTTGAGGTCCTTTGCTTTGCCAACATAAATAGTTTGCCCAAGGCGGTCTTTCATCAAGTAAACTCCTGGCTTGTGGGGGATATTTCTAACTTTTTCCTTTAAATTAATGGGCTCTGCTTCTGGCATTTTTCAAAAATAGATATAGCGTGTAATTGTATAAAATAAACAAATCAAATTACCCTGTATTTCAATTAATCTGCTCATGTCGCAGCCACATTCGGTCGAGGTTATCAATTTTGGAGACGAGCTGCTCGTCGGTATTCGCGAAAACGCACATTTAGTCTATCTGGGTGATCAGTTGGCGCGTCATGGAATTTCCATAACCCGAAGCCGTATTCTTATGGATGAGGTCTCGGAAATACAACGTGGGTTTAAAGAGGCTTGGGATCAATCTGATCTTGTAATTACAACGGGCGGCCTTGGTCCTACTGCGGACGATCTTACACGTGAGACGATAGCTCAGGCGCTAGGCGCAAAACTGACTTTTGATTCCAGAATTGAGGCGATGATAAAGGAGCGGTTTTCAGTCTTGAATCGTGAAATAGACGAGCATCACCTAAAGCAATGTAATTACTTTGCAGATGGGCAGGTATTGTACAACTCCATAGGAACTGCCCCAGGCTTAATTTACGAGCAATCTGGTAGGATTCTGATCATGCTACCGGGTCCAACCCAGGAATTGCAGCCCATGTTTGAAAATCAGGTTCTGCCTTTTTTGAAAAAACGGGGATTCACCAGCCCAGAGGAGGCCTACGTTCAGGTCCGCACTTGTGGAATCGGGGAATCTGCAGTGGAGCAAATGATGCAACCGATTATTAAAGAGAATGACAGCCTTCTCGTTGCCTACTGTGTCCACTATGGGATAGTAGATGTGCGATTGAGCTGCCGGGATAGCTCCTTAACAACTGAACAGTTGAAATTGATTGCTCAGGATGTTCGTAAATTGCTGGGCGAAGATTTTGTCTGTTTCGGACATTGTTCGCTTGCTCAGGTTGTGTATCACGAACTCAGAGCTTTGGATCGTAGGGTTGCGATTGCCGAATCCTGTACCGGTGGCTCTCTGGCGGGTGCGTTTACCGATATTTCCGGTGTGTCCAGCGTGTTTGCGGGTGGAGTTGTCTGTTATACGGACGATGTTAAAGTAGCCTTATTGGATGTGCCGGAATCACTGCTTCGTCAGCATGGCGCTGTAAGCGCTGAGTGCGCTGTCGCGCTTGCATCCGGCGCCGCAGAGCGTCTTTCGGCAGACTACGGGTTGAGCGTAACTGGTTTTGCTGGCCCCAAGGGAGGTAATGAGAAAAATCCGGTGGGTACTATCCACTTCGGGTATCATTCACCAGTCGGCGTCTGGTGTAAGACCGTCCATTACACAGGGGGGCGTTTAGACGTAAAAGCGCACGCTGTTCAGACTGCATTGGATTGGATGCGCCGTAGACTTCGCAAATACAAACTGCAGGAGTTCCTAAGCACGTGTAATAGTATTTGATTCTGCCAAACCCATAGTTGATTATTTGTAAAGAATCCTGTGGCGCCGCCTGGAATACTTACTTTAATCACACTTAAAAAATTATGCCCGAGAAAGCATTTACATTTATCTGTGGTGACGACGATTACCTTGTTTCTGAGCAGGGGAAGCAATGGTTTGCGAAACATTCTGGAGATATTACAGATGATTTGGCAAAAGAGGTTATTGATGGACGTGCCGGTAATGTTGCTGAAGTGGGCGACGTGATCAATCGTTTTACCAGTGCGGTACAGACACTCTCGTTGTTTGGAGATCGCAAAGTTATTTGGCTGAAGAATGTGAGTTTTATGGCCAATAGCCAAACTGGAAATGCTCAAAGTACCCTAGATTTGCTGGAAACGCTAAAACTTGTACTGAAGGCTCTGGATCCTGCGCAAGTATATGTTCTCATCACTGCATGCCCTGTGTACAAAGTGCGCAGTTTTTACAAGTGGTGCCAGGCGAATGCTGATTTCACCGCCTTGGCTACATCCCAGGATCCAGCAGGCTCCTGCCTCCAGATTATTCAGGATGAATGCAAACGTGCGCAAGTGAACATTACTCGCGGAGCGACGTTGTTGATGATCGAAAAGCTAAATAGCAATACACGTATGATAGTCGAGGAGACGCGTAAGCTGGCGACTTTCATCGGCAGGAGTGAAGAATCTATTAACGAGCAATTGGTGACAGAGCTGGTTCCAAATTTTGGCGATGCCGATTTTTTTGAAGCAGTTGATGCTTTTTATTCTCTGAAGCTTGATTGGACACTTGAAGCTTTACGGCGCCACTTTTTCACTGTTAGTGAATCGCGTCCTTTGCTAGGAAGTCTACAGTCTCGCAATCGTTTGCTGATTCAAATAAGGGTGCTTTTAGATGCTGGCGCAATACGGCTTGGCGCACGCGGCATTTCGAAGTCTGATCTTGAGTCCACAGCGCGTGCTCATCAAGAGCACTTTGGCGACAGCAATGAGAAGAGTAACCTTAATGTCTTTACGCAAAACCCCTGGTACCTGGGAAAACTTGCAGTAACTGCAAGTAAGGTGTCTTTGAAGAAACTGATTGAATTTCAGATTGCTTTTGCCAATGCATTCGAAGGCATCGTAGAACGCCCAAATGAGCAAGAAGCCGTTTGTCGGGAGATGGCTATACGTTGTCTAGGCTGAAATTGCTTGAGATATTGGTGTTTCAAGAGGCAATTGCGTTAATCGAAAATCCCTAAAGTATATCTTTCAAGGGTTCCCCAAAATTACAGTCCCAAAACACTTGATTTAAACAGTTGGATAATCATCTTAGTTAAGAATAATTTAGCCGAAATAGCTCAGTTGGTAGAGCAACTCATTCGTAATGAGTAGGTCGTCGGTTCGACTCCGATTTTCGGCTCCATCTTGTTAGCCGCCTCGCTCCGTCGAGGCATTGTGTAACCAGAACAGAAATCGCACGGCGACTGAGCGCCGTGGCTACACATACAAGTTTTAAGGAATGTACAGATAATTCTCTGTTTAGCTATAAAAGATATTTGCGACCTTTCCGGCGTTATAGTGATTCCACTTTGACCAGTTTGGCCAGCTCACGAAGATCATCAAAATGCCCGAATAAGTCACTGGTTCTACCCAAGTCACTCAAGGTATTCTCAAACAATTCTCGTTTTTCTAGTTTGAGTTGCTGGATGCGCTCTTCAATCGTACCTTTTGTAATCATCCGATACACAAAAACACGTTTTTGCTGACCAATTCGGTGCACACGGTCAATTGCCTGACTTTCAATCGCCGGATTCCACCACGGATCCAGAAGAAAAACATAATCGGCAGCGTGTAAAGTGATACCAGTGCCGCCCGCGCGCAGACTCACTAAAATGACCGCAGCACCTGCTGTTTCCTGAAACGTTTTAACCGGCTTTGAACGATTTTTTGTCTGCCCGTTCAATTCGAGCAATCGAACGTCAGGAAATTCTCTTTCGATCAATGGTTTTACCCGTTTCAGCAGTTGAACGAATTGACTGAATACGACTACTTTTCGAGCGCCATTACCAGTTAGCGCTTCACCAAGTCGGGTCAAAAGCATCTGAATCTTGCCACTTTGATTTGGCTTGGCTTCAGCGCCAGAAACAAGACCTGGATCGCAACAAGTTTGCCGCAATCTGGTCAGCAAGGTAAAGAAATTCATGGATTGCTTACTGACAATCTTTTGAAGGTTATTGCCCATCTCTGCGCTACCTTCATTTAACAAACGTTCATATACCTGCTGCTGCGCGTCAGTTATGGGGCAAATCAAATCCATTTCTACTTTAGAGGGTAAATCACTCCCTACCTTATCTTTGCTACGCCTTAACATAAACGGCGCAATTTGGTTACGCAAAGTCAGTTCAAGAGACTTCCGAATTTGTAGGTCCGGCGAAGAAGCGGCCTCTTCAAAACGTTTTCTGGACCCTAGTAACCCGGGCATCAAAAAACGATACAATGCCCACATATCCAGCAAACGATTCTCAATCGGTGTGCCGGTCAAGGCAAGACGGCATCTGGCACGAATCGCACAGCAGGCATGAGTCACTTTCGCATCCGGATTCTTTATCTGCTGTGCTTCGTCTAATATGGCATAGCCAAACTCGATCTCGCTGAGTAAATGCTTATGACGTCGCAGCTGTGTGTAACTAGCGATCCATAGCGTCGGCTTTGAATCTGTCCTGTCAGAAAATGTTTGTCGGCTGCGTAACACGATCACTTGCAGATTTGGATACCAGCGCTTCGCTTCCTCTTCCCAAACAGGCACGACACTTGCAGGGCAGACAACTATACTGTCTTTATCTTCAAGTGGATAAGCATTTAATAGGGTTAACACCTGCAGCGTCTTTCCCAGTCCCATTTCATCTGCGAGTAATCCATGACAGTTTTGCGCACGCAGATTCGCCATCCATCGGACACCATGAGCTTGATAAGGACGAAGAAAGTCGGGCAGTCCTTTGCCTCCCAGTGTTTCCGCTAGTAATTCATCCGACTCAATTTTTGCGCGCCAGTCCAACAAAGCACGCTCTATATCCATCTTAATACTATGGTTGCTGAATAGAGAAAATAGCATGTAGCGTGGCCAGGATTTGGCAGATTCGCTTTCACTTGATGTTGCTACTTGCCACTCATTAAACGCTTCCGCCTGATCATCTGCTATGCTGACAAGTCCAACGCCTTTCACAACATGAGTACCTCGGCCAATTCTGGCCAGACGACTCGTATAAACAGAGTCCAACCAACGCTTGCCTGCTTTTAGACGCCAGTTAATAGACATTTCACCTGTGCCGATTTGTTTTGCGCGACCATTAAGCTTCACCGGCTTGATTCCTTCAGCCAAAGATTTTGCTTCGGCGCTTAGGTTTAATTTTCTAAATATCTTTTTCCACTGACCGCAGGTACCTGCAAAAAAAGCAGCAATCGAGTGCGCATTCGACATCAAAAAATCATCGGATTCACGTCGATATTTAAAACCAGCTTCCTTTGCCAACACAGTAAGACGCACCAGCAACTCACGCTCTGTGACAGACAGGTGACTTTTCTCTTTAAGATCCGGTTGCCATTGAACATACATTTTCAGACTAGATCCAACAAGGTTGAAGTGCGGCACAAGGAGATGCTGCGTAGACGTTTTACTGGCGATGGACTCTTGAGCAGATTCAATCGCCTTTACCGGTAGTTCGCTTTTTATTACCTGTTCACATGGTACCGCTTTTTTTGGCGTATACGGCAATGGGTTGATCTCATCAGCAACCAGCTCTTCGATCTCATACAAGCCACCAATTGCTACTGCATCACCCAAAAAAGCGTCCTCTTTGGAAAAACGCACTTCCGGTTTTTCTTTAGACCATTCCAGCACAGCGTAGCACGTTTCCTTACGAGTGAATGTACAATGCACGATAGCGTCTCTCTCGGACAGTTCGATACCGGATATTTCACCATTGCGATAAATTTCCCTACCCCTACGCAGTTCATCTTTCGAAAAAGCCGATTCCCAATCGTATCCAATATAATTAAACCAAACTTCAAGAGCTGCTCGATTATAAATACGACTGGATGCTCGTGTGGACATTCAAGAAAACTTAAATTATAGAGCATAATCTCCAAAAAAAGCCACTCGCAACATCATTTGTTTTCGTTTGTGCATTTTGTCAAAAATTTGCTACAAACAAACCTATAAATATTGACAATTCTGCCCTCCAATAGCTTTTTATCATCAGGATGGATTATTTGTTAGACCCTAACGAAGTAAGAGTTTTTGGCGCTTTGATTGAAAAACAAATCGCAACTCCCGATTATTATCCACTAACATTCAACAGCCTTTTAACAGCCTGTAATCAAAAAACTGCCCGCAACCCGGTTACAGATTATGACGAAAAAGAAGTTACGACTGCTATCGACGGGCTGCGCGAAAAAGGCTTTGCTGTCCAGATTAACATAGCTGGTTCGCGGGCGGAAAAATACCGTCATCGGATGGATAGTTTTGCCGAACTGGATGAGAAAGAGATTGCGCTTATATGTGTCCTGATGCTACGTGGCGCTCAAACGATTGGTGAATTGCGTCAACGCACGGAAAGACTTTATGCATTCAGCGATCTGGCGGAGACTGAGGAAAGCCTCAAAGGTCTAATGGAACGCGAAGATCCAGAGCCTCTGGTGGCCGAGTTGCCCAAGGAGCCAGGCCGCAAGGAGAAACGTTATGTGCATCTTTTCAGTGATATTACAGCAAATATCTCCACATCTGAAACTATCATTACATTGCCACGGTCGAGCCCATCTCAGGTGCAAGAGAAAGTAGAAACACTCGAGTCAGTCGTTAAAGAACTACAAGCAGAAATAAAATTGTTAAAGGAACAATTTGAATCCTTTAAACAGCAATTTGATTGATAGCAATGAGGCCCAAAGTTCGAGTACATATTCAGATTTCATAAAGTCGTACTCCAACGGGTTGTGAGCGATGTGAAAAATTTATTCGCTACAGGATGATGAATACCTCGAAGCTTGCTTCGAGGTTGCTCGCCTGCTCGAAGATTTTTTCAATGTCCCGACGCAACTGATACAAAAAAGCAATCAGTCCTGGTAGCAAAGCAGGGCAATCACTTTTAAATCTGAAGATTTTGAGCAAGTATAGCAAACACAATAACGAATCTGAGGATTGTCCGGATCGCTTACCTCATGGATATTTTGTTGGTCGAATAATTCCAATTCGAGAACTTCTTTGCTAACCAGTTCCTGAATCTGATGGTGTGTCAGTGCAGTACTTGATATGACTTTCCGTGAAGATGAATCCAGAGCTCGTGTAGGCCACGCTCCAAAGACACTCTCCATGGTGTCAATTTGCGGGTTAAAGTGCACCATTTTGAGGATGTCAAATATCATCAAAAGGAAGTTCAACAATCAATCAAATTGCTCAAGAGCAAAGGGTGGAGCGACCACCGTATTGCACGTGAATTGGGAATCAATCGACGAACGGTTAAGCGTTACTGCTCGAATTCAAAGTGCACTAACCCGCACACCGGGAAAAATGGCCCGGTGAGGCAATGTGAGCCTCACCGCGACCGGATCAAAGAAGCTTACCAATCTGGTCTGAGCATCGAGCGCATTCATCAGGACCTGAAAACCGATTATGGCTTCTCCGGCTCTTATCACAGCATTCGGCGTTTCGGTCCTCCGTATAGGCAGAGCCTTTCGCAGGACCCTCTTCTGCTGTTTCATTCGATTTCATGACTCGGCCATCATCATCTTGAGATTCGGCCCTTCACCGCTGATCGTTCGGCTAATATGGCGTCGGCTTGACTCCTCCAGTCGCATCCCCCGACGCCTCTTGACGCCAGTAGCACAAGGCACAACTGGAGGTCTCCCCGGGTAATGCGCACCTGCCTTCACGCTTATGCCCGCCGCATATACACCCGCGCATTCCGTGCAAGTTTTGGACTTTAGACTTAATTGATTCCTCATCCAACACGACCGCATCGTATGCGATTGGTCCGGTTCTCCGCTTCGCGAAGCCCGGTCTTGTCAGCAGACCTCGGAACTGTTCGTTGGGCCAGTGGTTTGCCATGGGCTTCCTTCCCACGAGCACCTCGCGGTCTCACAATTGCTCTTCGGCTAACTCTTCCCCTTGCCGGACGAGTAACAGACTTTTATGTATTTTATTCATAATCACTGTCGAGCAGGTACGCCCTACCGGGCACAAAAAAACCGCCTCTATTCAAGAGGCGATTTGTAATTAGTTAAGTCTAAATCAAAGAACCTATTTTTGGCCTTTACCTGAACGATAATAGCCCATGAAACCTAACATCAAGAAAGCTGTGCTAAACATAGCATAAGTACTTGCTTCCGGCACTGCATTAGCGACGTACACATTGTCAATACCAGCAGCCGAAAGAGTCGTAAGCCTACGGCTCTCTCTCAATCTGAATGTAATATCAGCTTCGCCTCCAGCAGTGTAATCCGAAATATCGATAATTTCTTCGTAAAATCCGTATTCCATGCCTATGTCAGCACGACGAAAACTTCTTCCGTTAGTCCGTAACCGTTCCAACGTAATTTCCTCTGCCACACCGCCATCGTCATCTAAAATGGCTAGAAAAACATCTGAACCACTCCCTACATCAAAAAAATCAAATGCCCAGTTAAAAGAGACTTTCAACTGATCAATACCTGCAACAGAAAAATCTTGTGTAATGAGAGAATTTCTTTGCTCTCCATTAGGACCTCCGCCGGGGAAAAAATCATCAGCATCAAAGCCCAGAAGCGCAAAGTTGTCATCCATCCCCTGAAAATCTGAGAAATCTCCAAAATCAGCAACCCTGACATCGCCTCGAGAATCCCAACCAGTCAGGTCACCCGTTTCAAAATCTCCATTTGTAATCAAGTTGAAGGCAGATGCATTAAGTGCTGCAAAAGTACATGATGCTGCTACCAGAGTAGTAAGTTTTCTTTTCATTTTTAGTCTGTATTAGTTTATTTTATGTTTTTTTGCCATTAAGCAACAGTTGCTAATAACTGACAATGTGGGAAATACTTTTTTTTCACGTTGTCAACAAATTATTTATTTTTTTGAACTTTTTTAATGTTTGTAAAAAAAAGCTGTATTAAGCGTGGCAACAACCATCCACCGCTGTTTTGTAAGCGATTGATAATAAGCACGCTGTGCTCTCCGTGGTTAATTTTATGGTTCTGATTTAGTTCTCAAGATAACTTCATTTGTCTCATATCTTTTTCTGAGCAATGCCTCTTGCCAGTACTTCGCTGACTGAGCTGGTACGCAAGCTGCCTGTCGTTATTGGATAGAGCGGACTTTGTCGTGTCACCTTCAAGCCCACCATTCAGAAAGCCGAATCTTTTTACAAACTCTCCGAGCCAACCCTTTTACAGAAAAAAGTATTTGAACTGCTCGGGATAACACCAAAAATCACACCATTGTAGCCAGTAGCAAACAATCTCGTTTTTTGCAGATTGTTCAAAATCAGCGATTTATTTATTTTCAACAAGCCTACAACTTCCGCCTAAGGCTTGAGTGATTTCCTGCTGTGCCTGCTGTATTTTTCCGGCTTTACTCATTCGATAGATTACTTGACGGTCTTCCTCGCGGAGGCGTCGGTAGGATGGTTTTTACAATGCTTGAGATCTTATTACTTCTTAGCTACCAAAATCATTCGATAGAAATTTAAATACACCAAGCTCTAAACCCTTCACAAAGATGTTTCAATCGCCTCGCGTATTTTGCTGTGAGTCAAATTCTGAGGTAAGACTGTTGTTGAACCATCAGGTGCATAAAGCACGTAGAGCGGCACTCCTGAACGACCGAAACGCTCCAGTTCCTTTGTAATGTCGGGGTCATAGCTTGTCCAATCAGCCGCCATTGTTACCACTCCGTAATCTTCAAACAGAGCTTCCGTCGCTTCTGTACGTAGCGCCACTTTTTTATTTAACTGGCAAATTAGACACCAGCTTGCTGTAAAATCAATAAACACCGCCTGCTTGTTAGCCAAAGCAGACTCGACACTTTCAGCGGACCAGGCAACCCAACCATCATTACCGTTCTTAGATACATCCGAGGCGTTCGCCACCATTTGCTGATGAGCTTTTCTAACTCCACTAATTGCGAACGCAAGTCCACCCAGCAACAACAGAAAGCTGACACTCATTGCAATTCGACGTGTCCGTTTTGACCTAATTGGGACTGACCAACGTCCGTATACCCAAGCTGCTATTGAGACGATAAGGAGCGATGTCAACAGCCTCACAATTGCTTCAGCGCCGCCAAGGGTCCCTACAACGTAAATCAAAAAAACAGTAGTTGCCATTAACAGAAATCCCATAAATTGCTTCAAACTTTCCATCCAGGCTCCCGGCTTGGGCAAGTAAGCCGAAAGTTTTGGGAAAATTGAGATCAACAGAAAAGGCGATGCCAGACCAAACCCCATAATACCAAAAATGAGCAGGCAGATCAATGGATCCGCTTGTAAAGCAATGCCACTGACCGTTGCCAGGAACGGACCAATACAAGGCGCACCGACAACTGCAGCCAGCACTCCCATGCCGAAGGAACCCAAACTGTCACGACGTTGTGAAACTACAGCATCTGCACCGATCAAACTCGTCCCCAATTCGAAGACTCCCATAAGGTTTAAGGCAAACAGAAAAATTAAAACAGTCAGCACAGCCACGAAAACAGGACTTTGAAGTTGAAATCCCCAGCCGATCTGCTGTCCAAGTGAGCGTATAAAAAGCAGCAGTCCGGCAAGCGCCAAAAAACTTGAGACAACACCAACCGCGTATGCGCCGCCATGTAGCAGAGCCTTCGAGCGTGACTGACCGGAATGTTTTAGTAGCGAAAATACTTTTAATGAAAGCACCGGCAATACACAGGGCATTAAGTTGAGAATAAGTCCGCCAATAAACGCCAGGAGCAACTGCCCCGGAAGACCCAATTTTAGCAAAAAGCCTTCGAAGCCCTGCGAAGTTTGCTGAGCAGTCATAACCGAGTTATCCTGGTCGGCTTTCACCCCAACCAAACCATTCAACTCCCAGCTTTCACTAGCTGACTGTAATACTCCGGAAAATGATTTCAGCGACTGTTCACTCTGTTCAATTGCCAGCGGCGCTTTCAGCTCCGCAAGCCCTTTTCCTTTGAAGCTTAAATCCTGCACGGCATTTGGATCAATTACTCCCCCTGTATCTGCATAAAAATACAGTTCACCCGGCAACGGCTTTTCCCCCGCCTGCTCAATCGTAAGTATAAGCGTCTCGTCTTCAACCATCCCCGAAACTTTCCAAGGTGTAGTTGGTTTGGGTAAGCGCTCCCGCGCGGCATCAAATAGAGACGTACTTTCACTGATTACCGATTTCTCACCTGAAACAAGATCTAGCGTCAAACTTGCATCGCCCGGCAAACACTCCTCTTTGCAAACCAACCAGAAAACGTCTGCCCTGATCGACAAGGGCATCCCCAGCTCTAACGAAGACGATGCTCGCACTGGCACAAGAAGACTCACTGTATTTTCAAAGCCATAACTCATCAAACCACCCAGCTCAATTCGCTGCGGCGCAGGCCATTGAATCTCTTCTGCAATCAATCCCTCTGGTAGTTCCCAGTCAATTTCCACAGGCAAACCACTTGCGCCCGAATTTTTCCAGTAGATGTGCCAATGCGGCTCCAACTCGAAATGCAACGCCAAGTAAAAAGCCTCCCCGGGCGCTACTTGAGTGACGTCGGATATAAGCTCCACCCTTGCCGGCCCTGAAATCTGAGGACCCGTTGCAGCCCCCAACCCAACGTGCCCTAACAGCACACAGAATAAGAAAATGGTCTGCAGTAGTAATTTCATAAACCCATCAGGATGAAGAAAGAAGATAAATTGCAAACAAAGTTTATTCCAAGGAAACGTATCATCCTCAAATTACGAGACATCCGATATGTTTAGCTGAGGCAATTGTCTCAGCTAAACATATCTGCAACGCGGGCCTACTTGATAAAAAAAGGCATCCTTGGCTTTGAGCTTCACTTTAATGTTCGGTGTTTACAGGTCTGATATTTGATGTTCAGATTCTCGTATGTCGGAAGAAGATCTCGGACCTACAGGGGCAATCTGTTTTGATTTGCCGTCTCCTTATGAAGCGCATTCATGTGGGCTTTTGTATTTGCCTCGTTTTATAGCCAAGTGCCGCAAGCACCTCGCCGGCGAATTGCCGAAATCGTATCAGAAAAACTTTTGCAGAGGTTTGGATCGATTTCTGAGCGCTCATCTTGGCATTGACCCTAAGGAAGTGTTGGCCGCAGTGAAAAAGGCGGGCAGTGACGATGCGGAGTTGGATCGCCTGCTCAATGAATTGTTTCCAGAAGAGTTGAACGCGCCCGACTGGAATCGCGAAGTTGTTCATAAAGGAAAAACAGAAATGGGCCGCGAGTTTTTGGCCGAATCACTTACCAATATGGGACAGCCTGAAAAAATTGGTGAGATCGACAGCGTTATTGATATGATCGACTTTGACGAAGGGCGCATTCCTGGATTTTCCGATGAAAAACGTAAACAATGGGAAAGCGAGCGGCAGCAGTCGTAAACCAAAACCTGGGCTCACATTTCCAAAAGTTTACCATCACTATAGATCCAGTTCTGGCAAATCCATCTCCGGGAGCGTTATGCGCGGACGAGAGCCGTCTTTGCCACTACCTTCGACAATGGCACGGCCTTTACCTTTGTGCAGAATTATACGGTGCCCATCCACCCTGCCCTGAACATCTGTAAGCACTGCATTTCCTTCCAGCACAACTTCTCCTTCGATCGGATTGATCATAGCTTTGTCAGCCGTAGCCGTTCGATTACTTTGCTCGAACAGCACATTTTCGTATGCATTGACAGTCTGAACCTGCATTTTCTCCTTACGACTCGAAGACTCATCTTTTGATTCAACAATTATCACGTCCATGCTATCGCAAAACGCTTTCAGGTTAGTTCCTACAATTGAAACTGAATCTGTTAAATTAAGTAAGTAATGGTCCAAATTCTCAGTCATCGTCAGAGTTTCTGCTCTTATGATTGTTTCACTTTCGACAATTTTACTGTCTTCAGTTTCTGCTTCTTCAGGCTCGACCAATTGTAGGCCCTCAATCAACTCTAGATCATCTGCGCCGAGATCCGGAAGTTTTGGCAAGACCACCTTGGCAAGTTCCTCATTTAAGCCATTCACGATGGCAAGACCTGGCTTTAAGTCCATGGTATCTCCTGTAATAACAGCCTGCTCGAGTATCACTTTTGGATTTCCGGATAGCAGAGCATGTTCTTTTTGAGGATAGAAAACCGCATGATCGCAGGTAGCTATTTGCGCTTCCTGCTCAAGATAAACAGAGCCTTCACTAATGACCCGCACCACCTCGCCAAGTTGAAAGCCATCTCCTGAACCTTCATCTGTCTTCGCAGCTTCTTTATCATCTGCAGCGCCTCCAACGGTAGGATCCAAATAAAGAGTCAGATTGTCAGTACGCATTAATGTTGAACCTGATGTTATCTCAACAGACCCCTTACAGCTGAATTGATTCTCGGCCTCAAGCTCCTGCATTTTTATTGTGTCGGCCAATACTAAAGTCTCTTGATCGAGGGAAACACCCTTTGAAACATTTAAATCTCCGGCTTCGTAGACGATCATTTGCGCTCGTCCAAATCCATCACGACCCTCTACGACTAGTTTGCCCTCTTCACTACGGATCAAATCCCCGCTTAGGTAAGCTCCTGTGGTTTTTATATTGGGATTACCCTTGAAGACAGCGCTTTGCTTCCGCAGCGAAAACTCTGCTTCTTCGGCCTCGAGTATGTGCCCCGCCTGCGTTATCTTGACTCGTTCAGTCGCAACAATTTTATCGATTGATTCAAGTTCCAAGTTAGCTACATCCGTATCCCCTGTGTTCTCGCCTTTAGGAATATCAGCAATTGCAACCAGAAGTTCGCTCTTGAGCTCAGTATTGGCTGAAACCACGCTAACTGAGTCGGCAAATTGGAAGCGATATTCTTCGGCGGTTGTTTTTAACGACAAGCTGACACTTGTAATTTCTGTCGATCTGGCATCAGCCCTACCGATTGTGGTCTTGCCCGACAACATCCCGGTGATTTCCTGAGAAAACTCCACAGCAACATCTGCTTTCACCTCAATCTCCTTCTTACTTCCGTCCCAGGTCCAACCGACTCCAGAAACTTTGAAGTTTAAACCTGTAATTTCAATGGGACTCTCCGAAACAGCACGATTTTCCCGAACCAGTAATGTCGCCTTTGGACTCTCAATGGTCATTTCAAGTATTCTATCTTCATCCCCCGAATAAACCCGAAGCGATAAATCTTCGACACGAACCTGTTCGTCGCTATCATAAATGCCTTTGCCGCCGCGTAAAATCCACTGAGCGTAACCATTGTCGCCAAACCTCGGCAGACTAAAGTCCAACACCGGATCATTAGGAGTTATCTGCGCCGGTAGGGTGCAAATGCTCAAAAAGCATGCAATCGCATGGAATAGGTAGCTGCGTAACATGGGATGTTACATAAAAGAACCTCTTAAATGCATTGATGTTCCAAAGAAACGTAAGACATCACTTTTGACAGTTATTTTTGTCCATTACCCTTCTTCGGCAGTTCTGCCTTGATATGTAAATCGCGCAGTTGCCTTGCGGTTGCGATTCCCGGACTGGCAGTCATCATCTCCTGTCCCTTCTGATTTTTGGGGAAGGCAATAACATCGCGAATACTGTACCGCTTTGTTAAAATTGCCACCAAACGATCCATGCCAAAAGCAATACCACCATGAGGTGGCGCGCCATATTCAAACGCCTTGAGCATGTAACCGAAACGGCTTTCAACCACATCTTCAGGAATTTTCAACACGTCTTCAAAGACTTTTTTCTGCAATTCCGGCTGATGGATACGAATACTGCCACCTCCTAGTTCAACACCGTTTAAGACAAGATCGTAGTGCTGACCACGCACTGCCTTTGGATCGGAATCCAACAATGGCACATCTTCAGACACAGGCGCCGTGAAAGGATGATGCGAAGAAACATAGCGTCCTTCATCCTCATCAAACAGCATTAAAGGAAACTCGATGACCCACAGAAATTTATAACTATCCGGATCAATAGTTAACTTACCCCGCTTAATCAGCAACTGGGCAGCATCCAGACGTACACGACCTAATATGGCGCAGGCACGCTCCCACCCACTCGCTGCGAAAAAAACGATGTCACCATCTTCGATCTCTAAGGTTTCAGTCAGGGCCGCTTTTTCTTCGTCCGAGAAGAACTTAACTATTGGAGATTTCCACTCACCATTTTCACACTTTATAAACGCAAGTCCTTTAGCGCCCAAGGTTTTAGCAGTATCTTCAAGCGTTCTTAGTTCACCCTGAGTAATGTCTGCCAATCCCTTCACATTGATAGCCTTGACCGCTCCACCAGACTTCAAAGCACCCGAGAAAACTTTAAATCCGGACTGAGCGAAAATTTCGCCACAATCCTGTAATTCCATAGCAAAACGCATATCCGGCTTATCCACGCCAAACCGATTCATCGCATCAAAATAGCTCATGCGCAAAAAAGAAGTCTCTAGCTCAACGCCAAGAACATCCTTCCAAACCGAAGCCATGAGGCCCTCAATCAGTGCATACATATCCTCCCGATCAATAAATGACAGCTCGATATCCAGCTGGGTAAATTCCGGCTGGCGATCCGCTCGCAAATCTTCATCGCGGAAGCAACGTGCCAACTGATAATAACGCTCTACTCCTGCAACCATCAGCATCTGCTTGTATTGCTGAGGAGACTGCGGCAGCGCATAAAAAGCCCCAGGATTCATACGGCTAGGGACCAGAAATTCACGAGCGCCCTCCGGCGTGCTTTTGAAAAGCATTGGTGTTTCAATTTCGACAAAGCCTTGCCTGTCCATATAATTTCGAACGGATTGGCTAGTAGCGTGTCGTTTCTTAAGCATTTCCAGATTGGTCGAACGCCTCAGATCGAGATATCGATAGGTCATGCGCAAGTCTTCGCCAACCTTATCCGCTGAGTCATCTAATGGAAATGGAGGCGTCTTCGAGACGTTTAGTATTTCCAATTCACCCGCGTGAACTTCAATTTCACCAGTTGCCAGTTTTTCATTTGAAGTGCCTCCCAATCGCTCTTCAACCTTACCGCTGATTGAAATCACTGATTCTGGTTTTACCGAATCAAAATGCGCTTCCAAATCTTTGTTGGAAGGATCCAAAACAATCTGGGTTCTTCCTTCCCGATCACGCAGATCAACGAAAAGAATACCGCCGTGATCGCGTACAGAATCTACCCAACCACTCAAGGTTACGACCGATCCAACATCTGATTTCCTAAGCTGTGAGCAACTATGTGTTCGTTTCATCAAGATATTGTGAATCAGCTTTCAAAATTGAAACAAGCATGAAAAAGGAATATTTCCAGAGACAAGATGTTGACAAGAGTATTTCCGCCCAGCTTATTGTGGTTAGTGATTAAGTGGCAGAGTCCCGAACAAGTTCGGGATTAATCACTTGATCGGCATATTGCATTTCACTCTATCGGATCTCAAAAATATAGACTGATACAATTTCTAAATACTAAATATTGACAGAGCTATTTTCGATTACCTTTATTGACTTCTCGTTTTTTGCTCTGTAGCTCAGTGGCAGAGTCCCGAACAAGTTCGGGATTAATCACTTGATCGGCGTATTGCATTTCACTCTATTGGATCTCAAAAGTATAGACTGACACAATTTCTAAATACTAAATATTGACAGAGCTATTTTCGATTACCTTTATTAACTTTTCGTTTTTTGCTCAGTAGCTCAGTGGCAGAGCAGGTGACTGTTAATCACTTGGTCGCTGGTTCGATCCCAGCCTGAGCAGCCATTCTTCCGCGGTGCATTTCCTATGCCTCTTTACTACGTGTACATACTGGAGAATTCAGAAAACCGATTTTACATCGGACAGACAGAATGCATAGAAAAAAGGCTATTGGATCACAACCGGACAGATTCAACAAAGGGCAAGTACACCAGAAAGAATGGACCATGGAAGCTGGTTTGGTCCGAAGAACATCCGTCCCGCTCTTCGGCTATAATGCGTGAAAAGGAGATCAAAGGCTGGAAATCCGCCGTGAGAATTAGACAAATGCTCCCAAGCTAACACAGTGGCAAATATCGGGATCAAGCACTTTGTATAAGGTTTAATCTGATACATGGCAGATAAGCATGGTTTCTTTTATATCTACACGAGAGCTTTCCAGGCAGCCTGGCAAAGTCATGTCCAAGGTATCTGAAGAAGGCCCACAGGTCATTACTCAGAACGGTGTTCCCGCCGCTTACCTTATCCCTACCAGCGGTCGAGGGATTGAGGCTGATCTTGACGCACTGCGTCGTTTGCTGTTGGGACGCGCTCTAAATGCGGCACAAGCTGAAGCTGCTCGAGCTGGCACGTCTGAGATGACCATGAAGGAAATCAACGCAGAGACCGCAGCTCATCGCAAAGAGCTTCAGGTTGAGCGATCGAAGCAACAAGCGGGATGAGTGTACCAGTTTGAGTCATTGACACTAACGTGCTCATCTCTGCCGCCCTGAGCGTTGTAGGCAATTGCGACCAGATCGTTCGGGCAGCAGTGGACGGAAAAATCCGCTTGGCCTGGTCATCGCCTATGCTGGCTGAATACCGGACGGTGCTGCTCCGACCAAAATTCAAGTTTTCGCCACCTATTGTGTCGTCTCTATTGGCAGCCTTCGGTCCGAACGATCAAGTTTCTCCGAAATCTGCTCCGTCATTAACTGATCCTGATGATTGAAGCTTCGGAACGCTTGGCTAAGCTACTTCATCTGAAAGATACTTGTATTAAAGCTCCCAATCACGACTAACATCTTTGCGTTTACCTTTATTTGTTAACTCTTGAATTAAGGATGCTTCAGGAAGATTCTTCCAATACTTTTTTGGCATTTCAGAAAGCATGGCTTTCTCTTTGAGACGAGCAGGATTGAAGATGTTTTTGTAATAGGTGAGCCACAAGTGTTCAAAGTCATCCGTTTCCGGAGCCATAGTTTTGTCGACTCCATCAGTAAAAAACAATTTTTTCTTATTCCAATGCGCACAGGCATCAGGCGTAAGAATAGACCAGTGCATATTGGCAAATCGCTTTTTGAAAAAAGGTGCCATTTGCGATACAATAAAGTGTTCAGGCTCAAACCAAGCAACAAAGCAGGTTTCGTTGTTTTCCTCAGCCTGTTCAATATTGATTTCTCTGAAACGGACAAAGGCCTTCATCTTGTGGCAATCGCGCCGTATCACACTGATCATCCGGTTGCACTGAATAATGTCAGCATCCAAGCCTATTTTTAACAATAGAGGTTCTCCGTGAGTGAGTTTCCATAACACACGGTAAAGTATTTCCCATTTAATCGGATTACGGTGATATGAGATGTTCTCGGCCAGGTCTAAAAATTGTTTAGAAACTCGATGAGGACTGCTTTCATTAACGAAATTCTTCTGCAAATCGTTTTCATCGCAAAAGTTGAATTTCAGTTCCGAACTGTTTGACCATGAAACGTGCGCAGGATTGATTTCCTGCTGGAGTAATTCTCTAGCAACGTTTCTCCATGCTTGGAATGATTCTGGAAAATCAACCGTTTTCACAATTCTCCCGTCACAGTGGATATGTTGGTGAAAAGATCCAGTTGCTCGGCTGGTGCTGGCATCAATTGTGCCTTACTAATTTCCAGATTTTTAGGTGTATAGTCTGTGAGTTGAATAAATGGCATTATCTTTTTCAAAGAAATACGCAGTTTGGTCAAATCGTCCAAACACAGCGCATGCCAACGGCGAATTTTTAAAATGCGAGCAATGTTACGTACTCCCAAACCAGGAATCCGCAAAAGGATTTCTCGTGGAGCCGTGTTCAAATCTACAGGGAAGTGTTGTGGGTTTCTTAAAGCCCAGCTTGTTTTCGGATCACAGCGAAGGTCTAAATTCGGATGCTCGTCTGTGACAATTTCATCCACCTTAAACCCGTAAAAACGCAAAAGCCAATCTGCTTGATAGAGTCGATGCTCGCGGATCAACGGGGGCGCTTTCGGAGGAAGCTTCACTGAAGGATCTGGTATTGGGCTAAATGCAGAGTAATAGACCCGGCGTAGTTTATAATCACGATACAAATCCTTAGCAGTTGAAAGAATGGTTGAATCAGTCGAATCATCCGCACCTACAATCATTTGTGTGCTTTGGCCAGCCGGAGCAAATTTAGGGATCTTTGCCTGTCTTTTACCCTTCTTTGAAGTTTTGTATTCTGACTCTTTCTCATGAATTCGATGCATGCTAGTTTTTATGCTTTTTACATCTTTTTCCGGAGCTAATTTTTTTAAGCTATGCTGAGTGGGCAGTTCAATATTGATGCTGAGACGATCGGCCCATTGACCTGCCTCGGCAATAAGCTCAGAAGAAGCTTCCGGAATCGTTTTTAAGTGAATATAACCACGAAAATCATGCTCCAAGCGCAGTTTCCTAGCGACTGCTATTACGCATTCCATGGTATAGTCCGGTGTTCTTATGATACCGGAACTCAAAAATAGTCCTTCGATGTAATTGCGTTTGTAAAAGTTGATCGTGAGATCGACGATTTCATCCGGCTTCAGACGAGCTCTGGGAGTACTGCTGGACTTGCGATTGATGCAATACAAACAATCGTAGATGCAATAATTCGTCATCAGTATCTTGAGCAGTGACACGCAACGACCATCCGGAGTATAGCTATGGCAAATGCCCACACCTCCGGACGAACCCACTCCCTTACCACCCAAGGAATCACGCTTGCGAGTACCGCTGCTTGCACAAGAGGCATCGTATTTGGCAGCATCCGATAGGATAGCAAGTTTAGTCTCTATAGATTGCATATAAGCGTCAATGTGTTCATATGTTCACATTGACAAGCTCAAAAAATTTTATCTGGATATAGTTTCCGGTGCGCTCATGTCCTTTAAAAGAATGCAGTTGTAAACTACGAAACGTATGAAAAAGCGCAAAATGATTTTGTAATAGATTCGTAACTACTCAGCTCGGCACCCAGGGGCATTTCATCTGAGGTTCATTCCATCACATCCTAGAGCGTGTAACTTTCTGAGTCCGAAAGACTGCTAGTACTTCCATTCCCAAAATATGCCAATATCGTTTTCGCCATTTTCGACGACTTTACTTTCCAGAAAATTGTTTGGCGTAAGCTCGACTTTGATTGATGCCTGGCCTGATCCGAATTCTGTGCCCTGTTTGACTTCAAGATAAACCTTATCTGAAATGTATTTTCCAGCTCCTGCCGTTACACCTTCATTGCTCACACT
>CAZUYZ010000196.1:0-12273 GCA_964624365.1 uncultured Puniceicoccaceae bacterium | reverse complement strand
TACCACTGGCAGCACCATCAATATGGTCGCTGGAACCGATCTGATAATCGATGGCGTGCTCGAAGCTGTAGGCAACATTGACCTGGGTGGATATAACCTGCAGATTGACGATGCCGGTACGGTAAGCGCAGATGGCGCTGTGAGCATAAATGCAAACCGAGAATCCGTTTCGATCACCGGAACAGTGACAGCCGGTAGTGACTTAAGCATTACCGCCGGAGGCGCCATCGGCCTGAGTGATGAAGGAAGCCTCCAGTCGACAGCGTCAGCAGTAAATCTAACTTCAGGTAATGGCGCAATGACAATAACCGGTACAATTACTGCGGCAGAAAGTATCGACTTGACAGCAGGAACCACGCTTGAAATCAACGGCACCGTGACCGCAGGCACGGAAGTCATTATGGACGTAGCAACAACCCTGCTGGTTGGCGCTAGCGGACAGATCAATGCAACCGACCGGATCATAGCTGATGCTGGTGGAGCGATCACGATAGATGGAACCTTGCAGGCGCAAACGATGATGGATCTTTACACAGAAGCATCACTCACACTGAGTGCAACAGCCGTACTGAGTGGCCCGGCTGACAATGCCGCAGATTTCATCCGTCTGGATGCCTTTAAAGAGCTAATCGAAGAAGCTGGCAGTGAAGTCAACGGCTCAACGGAACTACGGATCACCGAGTCGATAGCGAATCTGGAATGGGACGTACATGGCAGCACGACCTGGATGCACGTAGAGGATAACAACGGCCTGCTGACATTACTGCTCAATGGCAACAAAGTGCTGCTGGTTAGCGACACAGCACTATTAGGCGAGTCACAGGGATCGGCGTACAGCCTTGCTGATCCCAGCGGAGTAGGGGAGACGACCAGCGTATTCCTGTACGCATTGATGGTTGAAGTGGTAACCGATATAAGTGATGGCAAAGAAACAATTCACTATACCGCGGAAAAACTGACAAGCAGTACGCTGGCGGGAGTCGAGCTGGTAGGTGGATTTGACAACATTGTGAGCGTTACCAGCAAGGAGCAATTGGATCACGTTGATGGCCTTCTGGGAATAGAAATGAACCTGGTAGAGATTGATGCCGCAGGAGATGTAGACTACCAGCAGGCACTGTACTCACTGCTGACCCGCAACACGGACTAGTACATTATAACACTTATAATTTCGCATTTCGATTCATATTCCTCTAAAGTACGGTCAGCTCGCTGAAGCTGCGCGTTACGAAGTTTTACATGTTAGGTTTCTGGGATAGGTCTGGCGAGTTCTCCACGTCTGGGACTGTGCCGGTATCGATATCCCGCAGTGTCACCGCTGGAAGCAAAGTGCAGGCATCGATTTCCTGAACCGATCCAAAGAGCTGATCATAGTGAAATGCAGTCATTCGGCAAAATGATATTAGTTTATCTTGTGAAAGTCATTGTGCGTGTGCTTTCCTTTTTGACAGAGCATTCTGCCAATATTCGCTGCGGTTCCGATTAAAAAAAGAGGTGAATTTTCGCTCAGCAACTAACTTTAAGGTTTAATCAGGGTTTCCGTGCAAAGTAAAACCGGGGTCGGCCTGAAAGATCATTTTCGTAGCGTCCTTCCAGATGCGCGGCACGACACAGTGCATCCAACTCAGCTTGTTGTTCAATGCCGGTCTCCAGAGCAAACAAGCCGCCTTTTTGCAGAAACTTTCCGACTTCACTGAAAAGTGTGCGCATCGCTTCCAATCCGTCTTCACCGGAGACGAGCGCATTTTTTGGTTCATAGTCGATCACTTCGGGTTGTGCCGTAGCCATTTCTTTTGTAGTCAGATAGGGTGGATTGGAAACAATTAGATCGTACTGGCTCTTCTCGGAATCAAGGGGACTAAACCAATTGCCTTCATGAAATTGGATGTTCGATGTCAGCTCTAAAGACTGTGCATTTTCCCTGGCAAGTGAGAGCGCAGATGAACTCACATCGACAGCATCGACCTGTGCGTCGGGATATTCTCCTGCCAGCGCCAGTGCCAGGGCACCGCTGCCGGTGCCTAAATCCAGGATCTTTTTTGGCGCATCGGAGATTTGTTTTACCACCCGTTCGATCAATTCCTCTGTTTCATGTCTTGGGATCAAAGCGCGGGCGTCGGCCTTCAGTTCCATTCCATAAAATTCTACGGTCCCTAAAATATACTGAAGAGGCTCACGATTTGCGCGACGTTTAACCAATGGACGCAAGACGGAGAGCTGAGCCTCGGTCAAGGGACGATCAAGATCCAGATACAACTCCAATCGCTTCGATTCGAGGACGTGCGAAATCAAAGCATCTGTATCCAACCGAGCTTCCAAAATGCCTTTGGACTCGAAAAACGCTTCCGTACGCTCTTTGATTTCTCGAACAGTCAGCAGCGGCATAGTTGAAAAAGCGGGGGATCGTGAACAGGGCGCTAAAAGCAAATCAATCAACCTGACTTTTTAGCAGATTCTCTATACGTGCATTGTAGTCAAAGTCCTGAAGCCCATTGATCAACTCACTGAGACTTCCGTCAATGATGGATGGAAGCGATAGATTCATACCAATTCGGTGGTCGGTAAGTCTTCCTTGAGGGAAATTATAAGTGCGGATGCGTTCAGAACGGTCACCAGTACCAACCTGTCCTTTGCGTTCCGCGGCATACTTCGCATTTTCTTCGTCTACTTTTGCCTGTAGTAGGCGTGAGCGTAAAACGGTAAGCGCCTTTGTTTTGTTCTTTAACTGCGACCGCTCATCTGCGCAATAGACTGAAACGCCCGTTGGTTTATGCACCATCATGACGGCTGAGTCGGTTTTGTTAACATGCTGGCCGCCAGCGCCGGATGCGCGCATGGTAGAAATCTCCAGATCGTTTGGATTGATTTCGATATCGACCTCCTTTGCCTCCGGAAGCACGGCAACGGTTGCGGTCGATGTGTGGATGCGGCCCTGTGTTTCTGTCGTTGGAACGCGTTGGACACGATGCACACCACTTTCGAATTTGAGGTGTTTATATACGTCTTCCCCGGTCATATTGAAAATGATTTCTCTGAAACCACCCGCTTCAGCGGTGTTTGAACTCATAACATCGACCCGCCAACCTTGCGACTCGGCATAACGACTGTACATACGGAAGAGATCACCGGCGAAAATATTCGCCTCATCGCCACCTGCGCCACCACGAATTTCAATCACTGAGTTGCGACTATCTGTCGGATCCGGTGGGATCATCGCGCGCAGTACGGCATTTACCAATCCTTCCCGCTCTGCTTCCAAAGAGGTGATTTCTTCGCGAGCCATCTCTTGCAGCTCATCGTCAACAGATTCGTCTGCGAGCAGTTCTTCGTTATCCTTAATCTGTTTTTCAGCAGAATGATAGGCTTCAAATTTTTCTACCAAGCTACTCAAGTGCTGGTGTTCACGCGACACATCCGCTGCACGCTGCTGATTCGAATAAAAATCAGGATCCGCCATTTGAATGTCCAATTCATCTAGCTTGGCGCGAAAAGGAGCAATGTCAGGAATTTTATGCATGTGAATTGATATTAAGGTTTGGACTTTGCAATTATTCTGTAATTACGTCGATGTATTATATGTGAATAGTTTTTCAAATTCTTTACATCTTAAAATGAACTCCTAGAACAAAGACATGAATCGATTTCTTTCCATTCTTATTCTCCTTACTTTTAGTGTAACTGCGCCGGTAATTTCCGGTTGTAGAACAAATGAAACCTCTGAGTCAGAGCCTATTCCTGCTTCGGTAATATCTGCTTCTACCCCAGTGCAGAACTTGGGCGCTGTCGAAACTGCTCCTAAAGTTGAAGTAAGTAAACAGGGTAATATTCTCGAAACCCATCAGATACGGGTTACTAAGACACTTCTTGAAAAAGCTGCTGTTGGCGGCATTATCCGCTATCAAATTGAAGTGAATGCGCTCAAAGATGTAGGCCCTGTTCGCGTTACTGAAACGATGCCTAAAGGTATTGAGTTTCAGTCCGCAACTCCAAAAGCAAAGCGCTCAGATCAAGAAATTTCCTGGATTTTTCCTTCGATCAATCAGGGAGAGACGCTCTCTTTGCTAGTATCAGCAAAGCCGATTTCAGAAGGTGATCACAAAATATCGACCACTGTCTCTGTAGAAAATCGTCTTTCTCTGGACTTATTTTCCGGACAGCCTGAGTTAACTATTGAAAAGCAGGGTCCCAAGACAGTTGAGTTGGGTGAAGTCGCTACCTGGCGCGTTACAGTGAGTAATGAAGGCACTGCTGAGGCACGAAACATAGCTATCACCGACAAGTTGCCAAACGCGTTTGAGCCGACCACGGAAATGCGCCACACTCTCGATACACTGGCTGCCGGAGCGACAAAAACCGTGGAGTACAGCGCCAAAGCAGTCACACAAGGTGAATTTAAAAACAACGCCATCGCAACCTACGACGGTGGCAAGGTCGACTCAGTCGAAACTGGACTGCCGATAAAGGTTGTCCGTTCCGGAATACGTGTTCGCAAAACCGGTCCCGAAGAAGCTTACGTTTTCAAGCCAGAAGTCTTCAAAATTACCATTGAAAACACTGGTGACACGGATCTGCAAAATATCCGCATCACTGACATCCTTCCCGAAGGCAGCTCTGTTGCCGATAATGGACTCGGTCGCGTTAACGGAAATGCGATCGGTTGGATGATCCCTCTTTTACCAGTAGGCTCCAGTCAGTTAATCACCACAGAAATCGCCGCTACCCGCAAAGGAGAATCGACTAATACAGTCAAAGTGGTTACTCAAAGCGGCATACAAACCAGCGACTCTATCTCTACCAAATGGCTTGCAGTGCCCGGTGTAACGGTTTCTATTTCGGACAGCAAAGACCCAATACGTGTCAAAGAGCGCACCACTTACAATATTCAGGTAAATAACCAAGGTAAGTTTGAACCTGTGAGCGGGACTGTCACGATAACCTTCAACGAGTCTATCAAGCCGATCACTGTCACTGGTGATGCACAAGGCAAGATAGATGGGCAAACTGTTACCTTCCCACGCACGACACTGGAGCCAGGCAAAGATATCTACCTAAGTGTTATCGCCGAAGGCGCCAAGATTGGCCCAGGGCGAATCGTTATGAATTTTAGCGCCGATTTCCTGGGTGATCCGATCCTGAGTCAGGAAACAACGAACGTTTACTAGTGCAGCGTAACGTGTAAAACTTCGTAGCGCGCAGCTTCAGCGAGCGATCGCATATCTTTAGAAGCGCATAAATCGCTCACTGAAGCTGCGCGTTACAAGAAAAATTTAAAATGCGAAATTATAAGTGTTATGATGTACCAGCATTTTTGCGTCTTCATTGCGTACGTCTACGTTCAATAATCCGTAGTCGCTCTGGCGTCTACTACGGACATTTGTGAATCGTAGAGACGTTGTACGTTTCCACTCATCTTTCAAAGATCGTTAACAGGTTCTTAGACCTCTCCCTACGTTTTGTAACCGACATATAATATGACAACTGAAGCAACTTCTGAAATCGGGCTAATTGGCCTTGCAGTCATGGGGCAAAATTTGGCGCTCAACATTGCCGACCATGGGTTTAAAATATCCGTTTACAATCGGACGACCGCTAAAATGGAAGCCTTCGTCGCAGAGAATCCCAATACTCCCGGCGGGCTTGAAGGATTCAAAACGTTGGAAGCCTTCGTCGCTTCTCTAAAACGCCCACGTAAAATTATTATTCTAGTTCAAGCTGGGTGGGCAACCGACAAAGTTATCGAAGGGTTAGTACCTCTTCTGGAAAAAGATGACATCATCATTGACGGAGGGAATGCAAAATGGGACGACACGATACGCCGTGAAAAAGAGCTTACCGCCAAGGGCCTGAGCTTCATTGGCTCAGGTGTATCCGGCGGAGAAGAAGGCGCTCGCTTTGGTCCATCACTGATGCCTGGAGGATCTGAGAAAGCCTGGAAATCCCTTGAGCCTATTTGGAAGGCGATTGCTGCTAAAGTCGATCCTGAGACTGGCAAGCCGCTTGAAGGAGCCGCACCCGGAAAACCGATCGAAGGTGGATTTAGCTGCACCACATACATTGGTCCGGACGGAGCCGGTCATTATGTAAAGATGGTGCACAACGGCATTGAGTACGGCGACATGCAAATGATCTGCGAAGCCTATGACCTGATGCGCTCAATACTCGGTCTGAGCCCGGCAGAAATGAGTGATATTTTTGCAGAGTGGAATAAAGGCGAACTCGACTCCTTCCTGATTGAAATAACGGCTGATATTCTCAAACAGGTCGATCCAGTAACTAAGCAACCTTTTGTAGACATCGTTCTAGATGCAGCCGGACAAAAAGGCACTGGCAAATGGACTTCTGTCAATGCCCTGGACATGGGTACACCGGCGCCAACGATCGCAGAAGCCGTGTTCGCTCGTTGCATCTCCGCAGTCAAAGAAGAGCGTGTTGCCGCATCAAAATTGTTAAAAGGATCTGAAGCGAAACCATATGAAGGCCACAAGGAGGAACTGATCGAAGCAATCCGCCAAGCGCTCTATGCCTCCAAAATTTGTTCGTATGCACAGGGGTTTCAATTGATGCGGGATGCTGAAAAAGAATATAACTGGAATCTCAATTTCGGTGAAATCGCTCAAATTTTCCGCGGTGGCTGCATCATACGCGCTGCCTTTTTGCAGAAGATCACCGAAGCATTTGATCGCAATTCCAAGTTAGCAAACTTGCTGCTGGATCCCTACTTCTCTGAAGCGATTCACAAAGCGCAGTCGAAATGGCGCCAAGTGATTGCATTAGCCGCGCAGCACGGTGTGCCGGTTCCAACATTCAGTTCAGCGCTCGCCTACTACGATAGTTACCGCACCGCGCGGCTCCCACAGAATTTGCTCCAGGCACAGCGCGACTACTTCGGAGCACATACTTACGAACGCGTGGATCAACCACGTGGCAAGTTTTACCACATTGACTGGCCTGAAAAAGATCGACCACAGTTGGAGATATAGATTCGTGGGCTGAGCAGAGCTGTTTTTACTAACTCACCGTTTCGATAAGTGCTTTTTTAGACATTTGAGGACAAGTAACCGTCTTGCGTTTCTTTGCGCAGCTTCACGAGCAGGTCGTAAAGCTGAACTTGCTTTTCACCAGGCTTTACTAGAAGAGATTGTCTTTGAATGTTATCCAAGATCGAAAAGCTTTATCAAACCGCATCCGATCATACGGGGTTTCGCCGGTATTTTGAGAATACCTCTTGGTTATTTGGCGAGCAGATGCTCCGAATGGTAATCGGGTTGTTTGTTTACGTAAATGCCGAATTCCTTTGTGTTTCGACGACTGAAAAGTACAGATGAGCCCGTTAAAGAAACTGTTAGTTCGGCAGAGAAAGAAGCTTAAACAAGAGCCAAAATTTGGTTTGGCTTTCAAAATTAAACTGGTTACAGCAGGCATCGATCAAGCGACTTTGCTTATCAATGGATTGTTTTTTTTACCTCTGTATCTAAAGTATCTCGGTACAGAAGTGTATGGGTACTGGCTTGCTACAGGCGGGATTCTCATATGGATGGGTATTTGCAATTTTGCTACAATAACAAGTCAGCGCGTTGCTGCTGCCTACGGATGTGAAGACTACAAAAAATGTACTGATTATTATTGGACTGGTTTAAAAATTTACGGATGGCTGGCAATTATAGTTATTCTGATTGGATGGGGTGTGAGCTTGGCGCTGCCTTCGATGTTTGATATTCCAAAACCATTTGATTTTGAAATAGTTCAAGCTTTTCAAATCGCTGCATTTGCTATGTTGCTTCAACTTTTCGGAGCATGTTCGGTGTCCTTTGTATCCTCAATTGAGCGACCCCAAGTATTATTGTTTACAAGTTTTGTAGCACTTGTACTGCAGATAGTTGTTGTGCCGTACGGATTATTAAGTGGCTGGGGTGTATCTGCAATTGCTGCCGGCTTGTTTGCGCAGGCAATTTTCAAGACTTTTACAACAATTTCGGTGGCTTCCTGGTATGCATTTGCACTTGCAGGAAAAGCGCGTTTCAGCAAGCCGGTTTTTATGGATTACATGGACAATTTGCCTTCTTCATGTTTACGTGCAATTGGGGCTGGAGTGAGTTTAAGGATGCAGCCTACTTTAATTACTTTGATCCTTGGGCCAACAGTAGCGGCTGCATACGATATTACTTCCAAAGCGATACTTTTGATTCAATCGATAATGAGTCGAATCGTAATATCTGCATTTTCCAGATTCTCCAGCCTACTTTCCCAAAAAAATAAAACATATGCTTGGAGTCGAATCGAAAAAAGCTTTTTCATTTTTCAGCTGTGTGTCCTAGGAGCAATCATAGGTTATGTAATTTTCAATCGTTCATTCATATCTCTTTGGGTCGGGAAGAAGTATTTTCTGGGAAATAGCATTACTTTGGCTATTGGTATAGGTGCACTGGTTTCTATGTACACGGCCTTTTTTAATTTAATAATCATGTGTTCCGGAGCTTTGAAGCAAAGTGGGAATCTTAGCTTTATGCGTGCGGTAACGTCGATCGTAGCTTCATACTTAGGGCTTCATTTCGGTGGAATTATCGGACTTCCCTTGGCATTATTTGCCAATGAACTCTTTTATCTTTTTATTCACCGAAATTATTTATCGAATTTGGGTGGTAACTTATTCAAATTAGAGAGGCTTAGTCTTTACAAATGGGCCGGAGCCATTGGGATCATCGTTGTTAGTAGTTATCTCTCCAGCATGGTTTTTTTTCAAACATGGACTGGTTTTATAATTTGGACATCTGTTTCAACCGTTTCGGGCACTATATTCATAGTAGGACTTGGAGGCACAAAACTAAAATTTGAAGGATAAGCAAAGCATAGGAACTTTTATGTGGTTAAATTTATTATAAGATAATCTGCTAGATTTAAGAATTGTGAAATGGCGTACGATAGAAAAAGAAAATTACTTTTTATTCATATTCCTAAGAATGCGGGTAAATCCATAGAAATTGCCATGGGATTTGTAGACCGAAAGACTAAAGCTAACCCGAGGGGAAGGAGTATTTTAAATGGGATTGCGAAAAAGTTTTTGAATCTAACAACTAGGCAAAAAAACAAAGAAATGCTTTGGGGACCAATTGATTATGTTTTAAGTGGTCAGCATCTGACTTGCCAAGAGATCGAACTCCTGAATTTTATAGATATTCTGGAATTTCAAGAAGCATTAAAATTTGCGGTAATTAGAAATCCGTTTGATCGGGCAATTTCAACGTTTACGATGTTTACACAGTCTACTTCATTGGAGGAATTTAAGTTTTTTTGGGATAAAAAATCCATAGACATTAAATTAGATCACAATAAGGTCGCACATCGGCGTTCTCAGCTTTCCTTCTTACTTAACACTAGAGGGAAAATGGAAGTAGATGAGCTTATCCGATATGAAAATCTAGACGAAGATTTCCAAGACTTCTGCAAAAAATACAACTTTAACATACCTATTCTTCCTCATATTGGAGCAAGACAATGCTTAAAAAAAGACTATAGAACCTTTTATGACCGTGAATCAAAAGAGATGATCCAAGATTATTTCAAGGAGGATTTCGAGGCGTTTGGCTATGTGTTTTGATCTTTCCATTCGGAAGGAACGTTCTTACAGCAAAGATCGATTTGTTTGCCGTTAATTGTTTGCGATGAAAGTAATTTTTTCGACAGGTGTTGGACGCCTTCACTTTGCGGAGCTTGTCCAGGGGATTATAAAACAAAGGGTTGAGTGTAAGTGGTTGCTAGGGTGGGCACCCCAAAAAATACCCGATTGGCTTTCAAATCTGTTATCTAAATTTACGGGTCGCAGTAATTTCGCGAAACGAATAACAATCAGGCGCATCAATGCTCCAAATGGGACAATTATTCAGGAACCACTAGGAGAGTTTCTATGGACAACAAGTGACCGAGTTCTATCGCTTTTTCCAAAAGGGTACTTTTTGAAACCTTACTCTTCGGCATTTTCCTGGTGGATTGTCGGGTGGCAAAGTAAGAAGCATTTGCAAGGAGATATTTTTCATGTGCGAAGTGGAGCTGGGCAAGCAGGGGCGATTGCCTGTGCTAAAAGACGCGGCATGAAAGTGGTTGTAGATCATAGTATAGCGCATCCTCGGGAAATTGCAGCTGTTCTGGACCCGCTGGCAGAAAGGACTAGAGCAAACCTCGCTGCTTATTCGACTTCTCCTTTTTGGAAAATGATCACTCGAGATTGCGAGGCGGCTGACTTAATTGTCGTTAATTCAGATTATGTTGCAGATACGTTTGAAAAATGGGGCACTCCTAGAGAAAAAATTTGGGTACACTATTGGGGAGTACGGAAAGATTTTGTTGGCCTGAAAAAAATTTATACGATTGGTAGTAAAATTAAGCTTTTATTCACAGGCGCCTTTGGATTGAGAAAAGGGGCAGAAGTTATTTTGGAGGCGCTCAAAATGCTCAAAAATCGTGGGATGAAATTTGAGCTTTTTATTCTCGGCGCGGCAGACGAAGGAAAGCAGTTGTACGAAGAATTAGGTTATGATTTGCCGATAAAGTTTGTAGGAGCTGTCTTGCAAGATAAACTATTGGATTATTTTGATCAGTCAGATATATACTTATTTCCCAGCTATATTGAAGGCTGTGCTCGTTCTGCAATGGAAGCTTTAGGGGCTGGATTGCCTGTCATCGCAACACATTCAAGTGGTATACCATTTCGTAATCCTCCGCTTTACAAGCAAGTGCCCGCAGGAGATCCCGAAAGTTTGGCCAATGGGATTGAATTTTTGGCTTCTGATGAGTCTGTTCGTAGAGTTTATGGCCAAAGGGGTGTCGAATTCGTTAAAAAAAATTGTGATTGGGACATTTTTTCCAAAAGGCTGATTGAGCAATACGAGAAGCTATTAGAGGCAAGTTGAAATGAAAATTCTTTGTATTTGGTTATTTATCGTAGGAACAGGCACAGGCATTGATGTTACTCTTTTAGGGCGAGTTGGCCTTTCTGAAATATTTATGATGATCGGGCTGCCGTTTTTATTTTTTACAGATAGAGGTATAAGAATGAACGGAGTATTCGCCCGATTGTTGGCTTTTATTGGAGTCTATATGTTTGCGATAATTCTTACAGATCTGGTACACAAAAATGAGTTCTCACTTTTTCTAAGAGGATTTGCTCGTCCGGTTTTTCTGCTCTTAATTACTTTATTTTTTACGTTCGCAATCAAACGGGAGCCTAAATGTCTTATCTACTTTTTCCTTGGTACCATACCGGGAGCTTGTCTTGGGTATTTTGATACAAGTGAATTACTAGATGAGTTAGTTGTCGGGAGTTATAATTTTTTTAGTGCAAAGTGGGCTCCTATTATTGCATCAGCGGCTATTTTTTCTTCTTTTCTCATCTATCGCTTCTCCCGTTTTTTATCGGTACTTCCGATGATTATCGGCGGCGCCGTTATTGCTATTTACGGTTCACGCAGTGATATGCTGGCTTACATGATGACCATTTTCAGCCTAATATTAATGGGTTTTCTTCATACTAGGCGGAATCAGATTCAGCTAAATAAGATATTTTTAATGAAGCTAGCTGCCTTCGGTTTTCTAGGGGTCAGCGTTACATATTTCATATACATTTATGCTGCGCCCAATGGGCTATTCGGTGAATTACAACAGAAGAAGTTCTATGATCAAAGTTCTACTCGATTTGGCGCCACACCTTGGGGTATCATCCTTTCAGGAAGGCTTGATTTCCTTGCAGCAACTTTGGCAGTAGTTGATGCACCTTTGCTGGGACATGGGTCATGGCCTCAGACTGGAGAGTATACTTTGCAGGCAATGTATATGCTGAATGATTCTGTAAGTTCGCAAGAAGTCATTCGAGCATTGTATCAAACTGGCTCAGGACATTCCGTTTTTATGGGAACTTGGATGAACCATGGAGTACTTGCTGCTACCTACTGGACATACGTGATGTATTTATGCGTTCAGGTAGTATTATTTTTTATACGCAGGGAAACGTTACTTTCTCCATTGTTGTTTCTTCCCTTTTTTATGTTTGCGTGGGCCTTTCTCTTTTCTCCATTTAATTTAAATAATCGTCTTTATACAGGTCTTTTCAGTGCAATAGCTATTTGCTTTGTCGACCGCAAAAGGCCTTTAATTTCTATGCGACAGTTTAGTTCAATTTGCTTGAGAAATGGATAGATTTGGAGCTGAAAATATCAACTATATACAGACTAATAAAACCTAAATAAAAAGTTAGTGAACATTTCCAGACCCGTTTTAAGTATA
>CAZUYZ010000195.1:0-25926 GCA_964624365.1 uncultured Puniceicoccaceae bacterium | reverse complement strand
TAACACGACCTTCTTAGGATTGATAGTAAACCCTATTCCTAATGCAATTACGCCAGCGCCGTTAGAAGCTTGTGATGACGATAACGATGGATTCACCCAATTTGATTTAACACTTAAAGACGCTGAGGTTACAGGTGGTGCCTTCGGAGTTGCAGTCTCTTGGCATGAAACTTTAGCGGATGCGCAAAATGATTTAAATCCAATTGCGAGTCCGTAAAATTGGTTGCCGGCAGTTCCTTTGGCAATGGCAACATTGAGAATAATCCACATCAGAGCGAAGGTAAAGACGAACTCAGCGACCAACACGCGACGAATATCTATTTCGATCGCAGCGACTTGTTTCAGACCTTCTGGATTTAAAAGACCGATCGTGGTTGCTGATAAAACGGCTCCGATCAAAATAACTATCAGATAGGGAAGCAGTTGTCTTGCCGGATGAGTTCCAGCACAAAGATAAGTAACGGTCGTTGCCGGATTGAAATGAGCTTTTGAAATGTGACCGCAGGCGTAGACGAGCGCTGTTAGTCCAAGGCCGACTGCGATAGGAGTAAATGCTTCTGCCCCGGGTGGAGTGATACATAACCCGATGGTTAAATATAGAAAGTAAGTACCAATCAGTTCTGCGATGAGCTTATTCTTCATGGATGCGGTAATGGCAGTTACGAATCTGAACGAATTTATTTGTTCGCCAAGGCCTCACGATAACCGGAAGCGTAGGCTTCAAAGACGAGCTTAATCTCGTCGCGAATACGCCGAAAGGCTTCGATTTCGGATTCATTTTCACGTTGTGCATGCGGAGGATCTTCGAAGCCCCAGTGATAACGAGCCACCTTCCCGGGAAAAGCGGGGCATGCCTGATCAGCGTTTCCACAGACGGTGATTACTGTATTGATACCCTTGTCCAAGTATTGGTTAAGATGGTCGGAAGTGTGACCTTGGGTACTGATGCCAAGCTCTTCAATAACTTGAATCGCCAGTGGATGCACCGTGCCTTTGGGATTTGATCCGGCGCTGAAAACTTCGAAGAGGTTGCCGGCAGCGTTTCGCAGAATGGCCTCAGCCATATGGCTGCGGCATGAATTTCCAGTACAGAGAATGAGGATTTTAGGTTTCATATGTGTTTCATTCCAACGAAAAGTAGAATTCCTTTTCAAGGGTATTTTGAAGCTTCCGTTCCAATAAGTGTGTGACTTTTTTCTGCTTTGTAGCGGGTGCCTTCAAACTGTTCAATGTCGGTGAAGGTTTCTGCCATCAAAGGGCGGTAGCCGTAGCGTTCCTGCCAGTGCTCGGGCAGTGCCTTGAGCGCCAATCCAAGTGAACGCGATGCCAGGTTGGGCATGCGCTCTTTGCCCAGTACCAGAAATCGCCTGTTTTGAACGATCAGACCAAGGCGTTCGGCGCGTTGTTGATGGGTCCAACCGATATATGCCTCCCGGTCTGCCAGCTTCCAGCAAGCCGGCCCCCAGTCCAGTAGCGCAACCCATTGGTCCTGGTACTGAACAGCCTGTAGGAGTTGGCGCCCCTGTGGACAGTCGCCAAGATAATGCTCCTGTTCGAGCAACTCACCGGCTCGGTCATATTCTTCGTCTTTGAGGGGACGGACTGTTAGATCTTTTAAGAGGCTGTTTAAAGTTTTTTTTGACGATCCTTGCCTGTTGGTGATATGAGAGGGCATGTCTAAAAAACGGAAACATTATCCAAGTGAGATAAGCAGGGAGCATTTTAATGTG
The DNA here is from genome assembly GCA_964624365.1 of uncultured Puniceicoccaceae bacterium. Classification (GTDB taxonomy): domain Bacteria; phylum Verrucomicrobiota; class Verrucomicrobiia; order Opitutales; family Coraliomargaritaceae; genus Lentimonas. Next base: position 24,196 of record CAZUYZ010000195.1, on the reverse strand, counting down.
ATCCTGCCTATATTAGAATCAGCGAAGAAAAAGACTGCACCCCGTGAGGTAGACTTATACGATGTATTTAATGTAATACTTTATCTATTAGCGAGAAGGCTTTATCTATTAGCGAGAAGGCTGTCGTTGGCGCAGTCTGCCTGGGAAATATCCTAAATGGAAGTGGGTGTATTATTATTTTCGCATTTGGAAAGAACCGCGCGAAGATGAAGGCAGTATCTTGGATCAAGTTTTAAAAAAATGGTCGAAGATCATCGCAGGGAATCTGCACGCAAAGAAAGAACCAGCTTTATAATCGTGGATGCTCAGAGTGTAAAAAACAATTGAACTTCCGTTACAAAAGCTGCTGGGCCATCGGCGTGTCCGAAGAGGGATATACTAACTAATTGATGAAAGTTCAATCGAGAATAATAGACTCAAGTCTCTTAGTCTGGGAGGCGGTATGGCGCAAAAGCAATATGTCGAAGCCCTCCGACAAACTACCTATTAGTGGTAGAGACAAAGTATCAGGTTGTAATGGAAACGTGAACGTAGATATTTCGCGAAAGTAACTGCCATGACTAATATGCCCCATAACCCTTTCGATGAAACTTATTCTATGGTACTACAGAAAACGCCGTGAAAACCCAAATCTGAATAGCCATCTGTGTTTACCTGATGGTTGCCTGTCTCAATAAGATTCATGGAATCAATGAAAGTTTAAGCCGGATTTTGCAAATTTTGAGTGTCAACGTATTTCAGAAAGTTATTTTTAATCAACGGTTTACAGATCATAGCGCTACGAATCACAATTCATCCAATTCTAAATAATTGACATTCAACGATTTTTAGCTGGACACTAACTAGCTGGTAATTCTAATGATCCTACCTGGCGAGTAAAGCCAAAATGATTTTAAAACTAAAAGTTTCTTGCAGTTCTTGAGTCAGTCTCGCTTACTCTGGCAACTGAGTAGTCAGATAAAAACAACGAATCGCAGGGTGGAATCAAGAATACTTGCTCAAGATTCTTCAGATTTAAAAGCGATTGCTCTGGGAGATACTTGACATCGTATATGCTATATCTTCCGATGCTGTTCCATTCAATCGCAAGCCTACTGAAAGTCGTCGTTTAGAGGCGAAGGATTTTCTCCCCAAAAAGGGGACAATAACGATGGAACAGAAAGCACAAAAAAATCTGGACTTTGTTGCAAAATACAAAATACTTATGCTAAGCAAATGTTAATTTAAATAGTCTCATAGTCGTGAAAAAATATCCGTATTTATATCTTACGTTCCTGTTTATTATATTTTTTGGGAAGGGATTTTCTCAACCGTTAATTACCTACTCTGAGTTCAGTTATGAAGGAGCCTTCCGATTACCTGCTTCGCGATTTGGTGTGTCTGATTTAAATTATTCTCAGGGACCAATTGAGTACAATAAAACAAATCATTCGTTGTTTGTCGTCGGTCACAACCATCAACAAGCAATTGCTGAATTTAGTATACCCCCGTTAGTTAAAAGTTCTGTTATCTCTGATTTGAATATGGCAAGTGCGCCCATACAAGATTTCAGTTACGTACTGAGTCGCATGTCAGGAGGTAATTCGCAAAATCTCAATCGGATTGGCGGAATGAAAGTTATCGAAGGGCCTAATGGGCTGGAACTCTTAGTCAATGCACATGAGTATTATGATGCAAATACTGATGCGACGCGGTCTATGATAGCTATTCGGAATGCAAATAATTTAGCCGGTTCTATTGACGGACCATTTGTAGTTTCCGGAGGTTCTGGTCACACTGCTGGCTGGATATCGGAGATACCTCAAAATTGGCAATCAACTTTAGGAGATACCCATATCACTGGTATGTCGAGTGGTATACCAATTATTGGACGATTGAGTGTCGGTCCTTCAGCCTTTTCTTTTGATCCACTTGATATAGTTGATAAAGCAAATGAATCTATTCCCAATTCGGTTCCAACTACGAAACTTTTGGATTTTTCGCTCTCAAATCCGCTAAATGATGATTTAAACAATGGCTCTAGAACTAACGATTTATGGACACATTTGAGCCGAGTCACTTATGGGTTTATTCCTGAAGGAACTTCAACATATGTAACTATTGGTTATTCCGGTGGCCACGTTGGAGGTGTGTGCTACAAATGTACACAAGATAGCGGTAACATATGCGGAGGCTATTGTTCTCGTCAAGCTAGTGATAACTATACGTACTACTGGCTGTGGGATGTTGCTGATTTAATTGCAGTTAAAAATGGAGAAATGAACTCTTACGACGTACGCCCCTATGACTATGGTGTATTCGATGTACCTTTTCCAACTAGACAAATAGGTGGCGGGAGCTATGATCCTGACAAACAATTGCTTTATCTTTCACTTCAAAGAGCAGACAGAGAGCAGGGGGCTTTTGCAAATCCGCCTATTATCGTGGCTTATAAAATCGGTATGGTTGGAGCTATCATTGCAAGTGCAGGCTTTGATCAATCAGTAAGTGATGTCGATGATGACGGCTCTGAATTGATCATACTGGATGCAAGTGGTAGTGTTGGTAACGACGTAAATATTACTACTTACGACTGGCAAGAAAATGGTAGTTCCATTGCTTCTGGAATCAGTCCATCAGTAACGTTTGATGTTGGTGTTCACACTGTCACTCTTGTGGTTACTAGTGACCAAGGCGATGTAAGTAGTGACACTGTTTTTGTAACTGTAATAGCTTCCCTGCCTCCGGTCGCTTCGGCTGGTCCAGATCAAACTGTCGCCAATGGCTCGCTGGTTACCTTGGATGGCTTGGAATCTTATGATCCCAACGATGACCCTATAGCTTATCTGTGGGAACAAACTGCGGGACCTCCTGTAACGCTAAACGATCTCGCCATACCCAATCCTGAGTTTACTATACCGTCAAATTCGGTCTTAAGCTTTGAATTAACAATTACGTCTAATGGTGAAAGTACTAAGGATTCAGTAACTATAATCTCCGAAGAAGTCCCACCCATACCTACAGACGGCCTTATTCACGCTTGGCTTTTTGAAGAAACATCAGGAAATCAAGTCATTAATAGCATAGACTCTGTTTATAGCGGTGCCCTGCCGAGTAACAACAGGGCGCCTGTAAGAACTTCTGGTAAAGTAGGGAATGCCATTAGCTTTGATGGTTCCGACGATTTTGTTGATATTCCGGCTTTTAATTTGGATGGCGATGCCTTTACCCTGAGCTTATGGATGAATTTGGCTTCACAAAATGAGAGAGATGGCCGCCTCATTTCTAAGGCTATTGGAGGGGTGTCGCGTGATGATCACATTTTCATGCTAAGCACCTATACAGATAAATCACTTCGTTTCCGTTTAAAAACTTTAAACAGTGGTAGTACAGTGGAAGTTCGAAGTAATTCAGATAGTTTCCAACTTGATACGTGGCATCATGTCGTTGTCACCTACAACGGCTCGTCTGTGAGAATTTTAGTTGATGGGATTGTGGTGGGCGGCTCTAGTGTCACAGGAAACATTGTTCAATCGAATGCTGGAGTTGCTTTGGGCAATCAACCTATAGATTCAGGTGAAAGGCCTCTAGATGGGTTGCTTGATCAGGTACGTATTTATAACCGATTTTTGAACACTGAGGAAATTACTCGTCTTCGTAATGAACTCCCAACTTTGACATATCCCACCGCCAAATCCGGCCCTGATCAGATTGTAGCAGACTTGAATAATGATGGCTCTGAACTTATCACACTGGATGGAAGTGGAAGCTCTGATAGCGATGGAAACATTGTTACTTACGACTGGCAAAGAAATGGAATTTCCATTGCTTCAGGAATCAACCCGTCAGTAACATTAGGCGTTGGGGTTCATCCTATTAACCTTGTAGTCATTGACAATGATGGTAACACGAGCGTAGACACAGTTACCATCACTGTTACGGCTTCCCTGCCTCCAATCGCCTCAGCGGGCCTAGACCAAACCGTTGCTAACGGTTCGTTGGTTACTTTGGATGGTTTGGGATCTTATGATCCCAACGGTGATCCTATAACCTATCTATGGGAACAAACTTCAGGACCTCCTGTAGCGCTGAGCGATCTCGCCATACCCAATCCTGAGTTTACTATACCGTCAAATGCAGTCTTAAGCTTTGAATTAACAATTACGTCCAATAGTGAAAGTACTAAGGACTCAGTAACTATAACCTCAGAAGAAGTTTTACCTATACCTACTGATGGCCTTATTCATGCTTGGCTTTTTGAAGAAACATCAGGGAATCAAGCTATCAATAGCATGAATTCTGCTTATAATGGAGATCTGCTTGGGAGCGGCAGGGTTTCCGGTAAAGTGGGCAATGCCATTAGCTTTGATGGTTCCGATGATCTTGTTGATATTCCGACTTTTAATCTGGATGGCGATGCCTTTACCCTAAGCTTATGGATGAATCTGGCTTCACAAAGTGAGAGAGACGGCCGCCTTATTTCCAAGGCTAAAAGCACAGCAGTGGATGATCATACTTTCATGCTAAGCACCTACACAAATAAATCACTTCGTTTCCGTTTAAAAACTTTAAACAGTGGTAGTACACTGGAAATTCGAAGTAATTCAGATAGTTTTCAGCTTAATACGTGGCATCATGTCGTTGTCACCTACAATGGCTCGTCCGTAAGAATTTTAGTTGATGGGATTGAGGTAAGTGATTCTAGAATCACCGGGAATATTGTTCAATCGAATGCTGGAGTTGCTTTGGGCAATCAACCTATAGATTCAGGTGAAAGGCCTTTAGATGGGTTGCTTGATCAGGTACGTATTTACAACCGGTCTTTGACCACTGAGGAAATTGCTCTTCTTCGTAATGAGCTTTTCACAAGCGAATATCTTATTGCTCAAGCTGGCCCTGATCAGATTGTAGCAGACTCAAATAATGATGGTTCTGAACCTATTATACTGGATGGAAGTGGAAGTTCAGACAGGGATGGAAATATTGCTACCTACGACTGGCAAAGAAATGGCATTTCCATTGCTTCAGGAATCAATCCTTCCGTAACATTCAATGTCGGAATTCACAATGTTACTCTCATAGTTACTGACAATGATGGCAACACGAGTACTGATACGGTCAGCATTACCGTCAATGCTGGCAGTACAGGCAATGTTGTTACCGTATCAAATGACTCCGAATTACAAGGTGCCATCAGTTCGCTGACTCCAGATACAACAATCGTTCTTGCACCTGGAACTTACAACTTGACCAGTACACTTTATATTCGTGTAGATGATGTAACTATACGTGGAGCGACTGGCAACCGGAATGATGTTGTTCTCTTTGGAAGTGGGATGGAAAATTCTGATTTCGGACCTGTGCCTCATGGCATTTGGACCGACGCTAGCAACTTGCATATTGAAGATTTATCTATTGGCGATGTCTGGTTTCACCCAATTTTTTTAAGTGGCGATGCCGACTCACCACACCTTCAAAATCTGAGACTGTTTGATGCAGGACAGCAATTTGTCAAAGGTAGCAGTGGCGGAGATGTTGGTTTGGGGTGTGATAATGGAATCGTTGAAAATTGTTTGATTGAATATACAAACCAACCTTCGACTGTAAACAGTGGAGGGGGCATTGGCTATTTTAACGGTGTGGATGTGCATGGAGGCAGTAACTGGATTATTCGCAACAATCGGTTTGTTAATTTACACAATCCAGATGGAACAGATCATCCCTATGCTCCAACTATATTAATGTGGAATGGATCCACTGATACACTAGTGGAAAACAATATATTCATCAATTGTGACCGTTCTATTGCACTAGGTTTAATCAATCGCACTTCGTTCGATCACGAAGGGGGGATTATTCGTAACAACATCATTTACATGGATGCAGGATTGTTCAGTCCTTCACGCATCAGTGGTGCAGATGGGGCTATTTTAGTATGGGATTCGGCAAATACAAAAGTTTTGCACAATACAATTCTAGTTAATGGCAACCATCCTAACGCAATACAGTTTAGGTTTAATACAGTAGGCAGTGAAGCAAGAAATAATTTGATGGACGCTACTATAAGAGATCGTGAAAATGATGGGACTTATTCGGAAAGCGGTAACACAACGAACGCTCCTTTATCACTATTTAAGAATCCATCTCAGTACGATTTGTTGCTAAAAGCTGACGCGAATGTTGCGCAAGAGCCTCTGTTAAGTGATTGTCTCGAAGATATTCAAGGAGATTTGCGCCAAGGACTTGTCGATGTAGGGGCTGATGAATTGGTAATCGAAAATGCTATTATTATAGATTCAGATTTGGATGGAGTTTCAGATTTACACGAAATATCAATGGGAACTGACCCTAATGATCGTAACTCGTTTAATAAACCGGTCATAGAAACAGTGAATGGCACTAACGTTTTCAGTTTTCAGCGATCCCTAGAAGTTACAGAATACTCTCTATCATTAGAATTAAGCAATAATTTGGAATTTTGGCGTGAAGCGACACAAGATGATGGGAGTTACGCTATTATCGATAATGGTGATGGGACTGAAACAGTTCGATTCTCCTATAGTGGGACTAGTCCAATATTTTTTCGTCTGGGGGTAGAGCAATCATTTTAACGATTACAATAGATAACAAACTACTCGTGAATTAACTTCGTTTCTTTTAGAGTTGCTGAGAGATCGTGCGCTTGACCAGTCTACGGCTGTTAAAAGTTAGAGGAGCAATGGGCTCAGGCTCTGTTTTGTAGCCTATGGATCATCACGAATTTACACAAATCTCAAGTACCGCCAAAATGTTGAACAACGTTAAAGAAATCCAGATACATAGACGTTTAATAAAAAACAAACGATGTAAAAGGTTCGTGCTGATTTCTGCGATTTGTGGGCTCAACGACGTTTTCTAGTTTTATGGAGAAAAAAAATAATCAAATTCCATGCGTCATGACTGTTGACGTTGAGGATTATTTTCATGTGTCGGCTTTTGAGGATGTCATATCGCAGAAAGACTGGAATCAGTACCCACTCCGGGTCGAAAAAAACACTTATCGATTATTAGAATTATTTGAACAGTATCAGGCAAAATGCACTTTTTTCATGTTAGGGTGGGTTGCTGAAAAGTGTCCAAAACTGGCTCAAGAAATGGTTGTTCACGGCCATGAAATTGCAAGCCATGGACATTCCCACCAGCGTGTTGTCAATATGACACGTGAACAATTTTTTAATGATATTGAGAAGAGTAAAAAAATTTTGGAGGACATATCTGGTAAAGCCATTTTGGGTTACCGTGCACCCAGTTTCTCGATCAATGATAGCAATACATGGGCGTTCGAAGTTTTGACCGAATTGGGATTTAGGTATAGTTCCAGCACATATCCAATAAAACATGATCTGTACGGAGTACCTGATTGGCCGCGTTTTTGTTATAGGCGCCCTGAAGGTATTACAGAGATACCTATTTCAACGTTGCGAAAAAACAGCAAGAACACGGGCATTGGTGGAGGTGGCTACTTTAGACTCTACCCTTATTTATTTTCCAATATACGCATACAGAACTATTTGATTGAAGAAAAACAGCCTTACAATTTTTACTTTCATCCTTGGGAAATTGATTCCGAACAACCTAAAATAAAAGGGGCATCATTTAAGTCCAAATTAAGACACTACCTCAATCTATCGAGAATGGAAAATAAAATTGTCAATCTCTTGAAAGATTATCAATGGTCGACCATGCAAGATGTCTACCTGGATAAAAATTGATTTAATGTGAACTATGCGATCAATTTCAATGATTCAAAAATTTAAACTCTGCAATGAATCAGCATCCAATTTCTTGCCGAAACCAAGAAGGTATATTCACGAAAGTGTTTGATTTGGGAAGTTGCTTATTCAGTACTAGTATGCTAATAAAACGGAAGTTGTATGCGCATCGGTCATAGTGTCGCGTTACTTTAGATTTTCTGCACAAATATACTCATATGTTGGGAACTCGTGAAATGGAACTGAGCGCTAATATGCAAAGCACAAAATGAGTAAACTTGTATCGTTTATAATACCGCATAAGGGTAGGGAGGAGATGTTGCTCCAAACCGTTGAATCTATTTTTCGATTAGATGCTGACCCAAGAGGCGTCGAAGTAATTATAGTCACTCAAAATAAGGAACTAAGCAAAGCGTCTAATCTATTGAATAAGCAGGTGGATTTACAAGTAATTCATGCGGATTCGGATCTAACCATATCCGCGCTTCGGAACATTGGAGCGCAAAAAGCCGACGGCAACTGTTTTGCATTTTTAGACGCCGATGTGGAATTGTCGTCCAATTGGCTGAGTATTATGACTCGGCTGTTACAGGAAAACCCTCAGCGTAAATTAGTGAGTGGGATGCAAGTCAATGGCCGAAATGCTCCAATTTTAGAGCAAATTCGAACTATACTAAGTAACGCTGAACTCGATTGTAATGTCAATTTTTTGCCAGGCCGAAACTTATTTTTGGACAGGAAAACTTTCGTTCAGGTGGGAGGTTTTCCGGAGCATTTGGCTACTTGCGAAGATTACTACTTTACCGAGAAAGTGCACGAACTTGGCGAACTTTACTACAGCTCCAAAACAAATTACATACACTTAGGAGAAGATAAGGAATTTGGACAATTGTTTAAAAAAGAAATTTGGCGTGCGAAGTCTAATTTGCAGTCGATCAAAGGTCGTCGTATTCCTCTACGGGAAATACCCAGTTTTCTGGTGCCTCCCGCAATCTTGTTATGCTCTATTTTTGCTCTGATAAGCTTATTTATTGGCTATGTCATTTGTGGAATTTTATTTCTCTTGAGCTCGTTATTGCCAGTTTTTGTGTATGGTTTGCGTTTGTATGACTTAGCTAATAAAAAAATTCCATTCATTTCGATCCTTAAGTTTTACTTAGTTTACTTTTTTGCGCGAGCTTATGGAACACTGTCAGGAATCGCAAAATTTTCGTCCGGAAAAAGTTAGTTAAAAAGATGGCAAACAAGAAAGTAAATGTGTTGCAGTTCATCTGCTCAACGGGTTTCTATGGGGCAGAGCGTTGGGTGTTGGCGTTGGCTAAACACTTAGATCCAGAACAATTTGTCTGTGATTTGGCAGTAACTCTTGAGAAGGACTCAAAGGATTTAGAGCTAGTGAGAATGTACCGAGAGCAGTGTGGTGACGCTTTTGAATTGCCCATGTTCCATTCCTTTGACTGGAAGATCGTCGGTCAACTTGTCGAACTAATCAAAAAACGTAATATCCATATTATTCATACTCATGGGTACAAGTCAGACATCCTTGGTGTCTTGGCTGCCCGGAAGGCAGGCATAAAAGTCGTCGTTACACCACACGGTTTTGAAAATGCCAGCGATTTAAAATTACGTATGTTTATCTGGATAGGCTGTCAGGCAATGCGGTTTGCCGATAAAGTTGTTCCATTGTCACATCAATTATGCCAGGATGTTGCAGAGTATGGAGTAAAGGCACCAAAGCTAGAGTATATTCAAAATGGAGTCGATTTATTCGAAGTAGAAAATCAACGGGTTCAGCCTACCAATAAAGATCCTAACATCAAACATATTGGTTTTGTTGGTCAGATGATCAGTCGTAAAAATATCTTTGATTTATTGGATATTTTTGATCAATTGCAAAAAAAACACGGCAATTTAAAATTGAGCTTATTAGGGGATGGAGAACAAAGGCAAGAGTTGGAGCAATATGCTGCCGGACTATCCAGTAGGGATGAGATTCATTTTTTGGGATTTCGAGATGATCGCTTGGAATTATTGCATCAGTTTAATTTATTCGCGATGACCTCAACATTGGAAGGGATTCCCAGATGCTTGATGGAAGCTATGGCAATGGGGATACCTGTAGCAGCTTATAATATCGAAGGTATAGATCAACTAGTTGAGCACGAAAAAACTGGATTGTTAGCTCCGTTAGGGGAAAAGGAGCTACTCAGCCAGTATTGGGAAGCACTATTGTTTGATAGTCAAAAAGCTAGTGTGCTTGCAGACAACGCCAGAAAATATGTAAATGAGCATTATTCAGCAAAGCGCATGACGGATGAATATGCAGAGTTATTTCAAAAAATCACCAAATGACTTTTTTCTTTTAAAGTTGTTCAAACAAATTTTTTGACTGTTGAGCTATCATTTTCCAACCCAAATGTTGCTCAACGTGCTTTCGCCCATTTTCGCCCATTTGTTTGCATTTTTCTGGATCGCCCAAAAGGGTAGACAAAGTTTGTGCAATTAACTCGGGTTGGGTGCAGTCAATAATCAGGCCGGTTTCTTCAAGTAACATAGTTTCTGCGGTGCCACCTGAATTTCCCGCAATCACTGGTTTTGCACATGCCTGTGCCTCCACTAGTACCATACCAAAACCCTCTATATCTCGACCTACAGTCCGATTTGGCAAAATAAATATGTCACACTGCTGGTAGCATTGAATCATTTCAGCATCGGAAAGCTCGGACATAAACAATACATGGTCCTGTAGGTTTAATTCCTCAACCAGTTGCTCCAATTTTGAACGTTGCTCGCCATTGCCAACAATGGCGTAGAGTATATCAGGATACTTTGTCTTTATTAAGGGCAATGACCTTATGAGCATACCCTGTCCTTTACGTTCCTGTAATCGTCCTACAGTCAGTATTACTGGACTTTTTTTCCAGCCTAACTGAAGTCTAATTTTTTGTTCAGTTGGCGCAGGAATAAACTGAGTGGCATCCACTCCTGGATGGATGATTTTGATTTTGTCAGAGCTTACATTCCAATTGTTGAGAAGAATGTTGGCTGTATTTTGACTGTTGCAAACTAAGTATTTAGTATGTTTGAGTGCCTTTCGAACGATCCAACTTAGTTCACGACTAGTGCTGGCAGTCTCTACATCTTCTCCGTGTACATAGCATAGGTAAGGTATATCCAGAAATTTATACGATAAGTAGCCAATAAGACCCTCTGGTATACAGCGTGCACAGTGAATCACTTCGATCTTATTTTTTCTAACCAGTCTGCGAACTCGCCAATAGGTGCGCCAGTAGAGTGCTAAACCTTCGCGATCCGTCAGACCCCAGCTATTTGACTCCAAAGGTAATCTATAGATTTCTAGCGAATTCTTTTTGTCAACGGTATCTGCGCCCTCTATATCGCCTGCGGCAATCACTACTTTTTCGAGGTCGATTCGGCTGTAAATTTCTGAGAACCAACGTCCACTTCCTCCCTTAACGGGGGGAAATATTTCGCTCAATAAAAGTGTTTTTTTCATCAGGACGTACTTTTCTTCATTTGTTTGCTGTCAGCAGCTGGGATAAATTTGTTTCGCAAATACTTTCGTGTTCAGCAAACCAATTTTCTGATGCATAGTCTTTCCAGCGTGCTTTCTTAGGGGCTTGTATCAAATGGCTCAAAACATCGACTTTTGTGGTTTCGCTACCTATTGTTGTAAATAACTTATTTAACACTTCTTTAGGACTTTGCACCAGTTCCTCAAAGCTTATGCTTATGTCTGAGAAAGCTTTACCATACAGGAAAGACAGTTTCCAAAGATAGTAAAAACGACGATACGGATGAGGTGTGTTACGCCTGTCGAGTAGCGGGAAATATTTAGCTAGGTCATCACACCAAACATCTAGGTAAAAAGCATCTTTATAAGTTTTGTCGACTTTTTGTGAACTCATGGCCTTGGGATCCGTCAAAAAAGAACACCATTGGTCTCTTGGATGTCGATAGAGGTGAATGAACTTGGCATTTGGGTAATTGTTGCGCAGCCAGGGAAGCCGAAAATCAGTTCTATTAAACTGTAGTACTGGTCTTTTGGGGGCGGCCTCAACAAGAGCATTAATATAGCTTTTCATTTTCGGATGACATACAGTTGCTGACATGAATAGTTGGTTTCTGATCCAATCTTCATCGTATAGTTGACCAAGATGATCGAGACCGTCATATTCACGCCAGTAGTTATTTACTCCTCGATGGCTACTATCCACTTGGTCGCCTCTTTGGCTGGAATCGAACCAACGACGTTCATTGAAAGGTTCGTAAAAGCTAGTAAAGCCGTCGGCTTGACGAAACAGGTTCCATAATAATGTAGAGCCGCTACGAAATCGACCACTAATGATCACTGGATCATTTCTCAACTCGGCAAGATTATCTAATTTAGATACTTTGAAGTAGGGGTTTGGAGCGTTTTGCAGAGCAGGAAGGGATTGATTGGCAGACAAGATGGTGTCGTTGAGAACCAATTGGACTTTTTGATGTTGGATAAACTTAATAAAAAGGGTCAGCAGTTTTTGTTTGATACAACTTCTCATAAAACATTTTTCTAAAAACTTGTTCGTGTCTATTAGGTTAGACTTTCACAAATTTGTTAAATGAGTAAAGCAGATTCTAAATCAGTATTGAATTGCTACCAAATTTGTGCTATTGCACTTGAACCAAAAATCAAGACCCGATTCTATTATAAGAATAATCAATACTACTTTAGTATTTTTAGTTTTAGCCAACGCCATTCCCGTGCTATCGAGAAGTGAAGTATAGATTTAAAAATATCTTTGAGATAACCTAAAAAGATATTTTTTCGACTAAATTTAGGCGGTTTTCCGTAGTCACGTTCCTCGTAAGGAATTTGGGATTTGGCACGCTCGCTAAATTTTTGTTGAACACCATCGTTTTGCATCATCAAGGCCAGGATACGTGTGTACTGTGATTCCTGAGAAGTGTGTAAACGATTTGAAACATAGTCGTAGTAAGCGCGTCCTTTTTCAAAGAACTCCTTAGAATTATCCTCAGAAAAATAGGAGAGAAAGTAAAATAAATTGGCTTTACGCAATTCCTGAGCACACCAAGTATCATTTGGAAACTCTAGTTTTTCGGGTGTATCCAAATAAAAACTTTCATGTTCATACATCCAGTTGCCAAAATGTAGCAAAGTATGGCGAGCATACCAATAGTCTTCGTCGATTGAATTTAATGATTCCTTTAGGAATAAGAAGCGTGCTACTGCTTGAAGAAATACAGTGTAGAACCAGCAACTTTCAATGTTGTCCAGGGTTCTTAAGCTGATATCTTCTTTGGGGTGGCAGGTGTTTCGAATGACGTATCCAATTTCTTTTAATAATTCTGGAGCTTCGTTTAGATCATGATGATCCATCAGTGCGGTGAGATAATTGCCAGTTCCTCGATCAAGTGGATATTTAAAACCAGGCGCTTTAAATCCATAATTCGTCAAGGTATTTTGTTTCAGGTCAAACGTTAACAACCGGAAAGTTCTGTCAAGAATACTGCCGTCTCCATTGTAAAAATTTCTGATCCAGTTACACAGTTGAGCGACTTTTTGTTTAGCATTTTCATCTCCAAACAACCGATATTGCATAGCAAGTCCTGTGGTATAGCAGTGTTGTCCACCGGGACCACCGCCGCCTTGGAAGCCTTCGTAAGGAGCAGTATGGTAACGTGATTTGGATCTGTGGCTGCAGGTTTCAGCTGTCAGATAATGATCCGTATGCCAAAACAAACCACCATTATATTCGGCTTTGTCTTCGCCAGTGTCGTAAATATCAATGTCTTGGATATGATAACTCAACGGATGGATTAGCTTGAGCCAATTTGAATCGCCGTGGTGAAGGTACTGTAAGATCATGCCCATTAAAGGGTCATACTGGTTGTTGTAGTGGGAAATAAAACAAGCTTTTTCTTCTTCAGTAAGCCCGTGAGTTTCGTGATCTGCATAGAGTTCTCCATAATGCCGCCAACCGAAAGCGTCTGTTTTTTCACGTTTACTAAAAAAGTTTTGGTCGCCGGCTAGTCCTTGACTAATAAGTGGCGTTAGTGTCATTGGTGTTTCAGAAAACGCCAAATGCGGGAATACTTGGCAATCATTAAAATATTCTGGGCTATATCTGATAGAAACAGGCTGGAATACGGAATGAATGTTTGCAGATGTGAGTGTTTCCTGCTGGGAGTCGGAATTGTAAGCGCGGGCTTTAAATCGCCATGTTTTACTTTCGCCACCTTGTAATTCAGTCTGTGTTGAAAAGAGATCATAGGTTAGGTGTTTTCCGTCACTATTAATTGTTACAGGAAAATTTTGCCAGAAATCTTTTAATTGAATATATAAGAAATTGCCTTGTGACTGTAACTGCGCATAGGGCCTAGCACGTCTCCCTATTTTAGGATCCTTTTTTTTATCGGAGTCGGTGAGCGTACTCAACTCAAACCCCGGTTCTTTTGCAGTGCACTGTTTATGTTCGTTCCAATGAATCGGGCTTTGCCAGTAGAATCCACCACTGCTCAATTGTTTCAATGTGAAAGGCGCTTGAAGCTGAGTAGGGCTAGGCTCGAGCTTTGACAATGAGGCATCCTCTCCTTGGTAGTCTTCATAAACAGTAAGTGAATGATTGGCGTTACCTAGTTTAAAGGCGATAGAAAATTTTTCTATAATTGCGCTCTGTAGGTCGCCCAAATCCCAGCAGCCCCCACAATGCTTAGACGCTCTAGGATTATGAAGACGAACTTCAAGGTCAATTTCTCGGGTTTGATGACAGAATGAGAGGTGAATATTGAATTTGAGACGATGCTTACCCTGTCTAAATTCTCCATTGACTGGTAATGTTTGAGATAATGAATCTACTTCAAGTTCTCCAAATTGAAGATTAACAGGAACTAGTTTATAAACTTTTTCGAGTTTAAGGGATAAGGAGATACCTATTTCTAACACTTGAGTAGAAGATAAGGCAGTTGTGAATGGGGAAATTTGTAAGAGCGGATAAGCCGAAAAAGATTCTTTGGAACCATTTATATTCCGAATTCCTCGAATAAGAGGAGCTTGTTCAGATGAAACCTTTTTGGAGTTGTGTGTAGGTGCAGATGAAGCCATCTTAACTTCAATAGGTTTATCTACACCGACAATTGCCTTAAAGTTTAGCCATCGAATTGAGCTGTCAGGCCATTTTCCTGTTACTTTTGCATGTAGTGGCAGGTCGATTTCTTCCTGGGTCACAATGAGCCTTTCATGGTCAAATAGTTTGCCTCGCGGAAGAGGGATACCGAAAGACACAATACTGTCTTGGCCGTTTGCTTGCGCTCGTAGGATGTGGGGATAAAACTCTTTCAAATTACTAGTTGAGTTCTCCATTTAAGCATCTTGTATTTTATAGCTAAGTTTCATTCAAACCCTTAGATCTTGGTGAATTTGTAAGAAATAGTCAAGTAATCGAAGAGGTTATCTTCTATAGACCCCAGGGGCATTTCTTGGCTTTAAAACATATGTATTGTAAGCAATCATTGTATAGAGTATCAGCCAATACAGGACTTCCGCTCTTAACCGATTGATAAATGTCATAGTGACCATAAAGCCAATAAAAGCAGATTGTATTGCGACAACTTGGTAATACTTTTCTAGCTTATTTTTTCTCTTCAATTCAGTCTTTGCCTTTCTCATTGCTCTCATGCAAGAAAACAGCAAAATTACAAAAAATGTGAGTCCTGGATACCCTAATTCACTAAGTGCCTCAAACCATGTTGAGTGAACTGCACGATTCCGATTGGAACCCATATTAACATATTCTGGCACATAGTAACCGCCATAGTATTCAAAAGTGCCTTCACCAGCACCAAAAGGATGGTCTTTAACTAGATCAAATGTAGCTTTCCAAAACAAGGTTCTGGTTCCTCCATCTGAACCACCTTCATCACTAACGTTTGTTGCCTCTTTAATAGAGTTAAATCGGTCAATCGTGCTTTGATCAATAACACTTCCTAAACATGCCAATCCACAAACAGTGAAAAATATTGCCTTCTTCGTCTGATGTTTAGCTCTAGTGCGAGAAAAGTATATTTCTTTCATAAAAAATAAACTACTCGCGATTACTCCCAAAAAAGCACCCCTGCTGTTGATAAGTACTATTGCATTAGCAACAAACGCACCTCCCAAGGCAAATATTCCTTTGTGCCATACTTTTTTAGAAAACCAGAAATAATATAGAAATAAGACCAAAGCAGGTACAAGTGTCGCAGCTGTCATATTTGCATCTCCTCCTGTATCTACAGTTCCAATTCCTTCAACTCTGTCGCCACTGTTACGACCAGTTTGAAATGCAACAAAACCCAAGTACCATGCGCCAAACAAATAACCCCAGATTACCAGATCAAAGTCCTTTTCGTCATCCACAAGATAAAAGGCGAAAGATATCGTTACCAGCATCTTAAAGTAGTTATCTGTTGCTAATGAATGTCTTTCAGGGTATATGGCAATAAAACCTATTAAAAACCAATTAAGGAACAGGATCCAGATCCACTTCGTTTGTGGAATCTCCATAATACGGTGGTTCTTACCTTTGTCTTTTTTGAGTAGAAAAACCAGCCCCATAAGTGCAACTACGTAAAACGAGTAACTAACTGATGGAACACTGTACCCCCACCATCTCGCTTTAGGATAAAAGAAATAAACGGCCTCATAAACTACAAAAGCCATAACAGGCAGCCTAAACAAGGCTCCAAAGAATCCACCAATATAAGTAAATAAAAACAGTAAAGTATGTAGCATTGACTATCTCTTTTTAACCACTGACTAGGGCGTGTCAACCAGATGAATCTTGGTCGTGTGTCCTCCACAAGGTAACTTACGAATCTAGGTTCATGGTTTTCTTTCAGAGAGAAGATGTAATCAGCTTTCTTCTCCACGATTTTAGCAGCGATCTTTTTCTGCGTTCTCATCGCATCGATGGTGACGATGCTGCCTTCGAGCCAAAGTAATTCCAGGAGTTTTGGGATGGCGGTGATTTCGTTGCTCTTCTCTTCGACGCAGAGCTGCCCAAGCACGAGTTTGTTCTCGTTAGCCCAGGCGCTAACGGTGTGCACCATTTTCAAGCCGCGTGAGTTGTCATGACTACGGCGCATCGTCTTGCCGTCAATGGCGACGACCTGCGAGTCAATAGTATGCCGAAGCGGAGACGCCCATTGAATAAAATATTCATTGAAAGCTTGCGGATCAAGTATCGCGTAGAGATCGCCAAAAGCGTCATGGGAGTGCAGTCCGTTAGGCAACTAAAGCAACTGCTCCAGCCAGTCTTTCTTTGCATGAGCAAAACGTGCCATTGCAGTGAAAACCTTCAGCTCCACAAATGATCGCACTTAAAGAGATGAAAAGAAGCTCAGAGAAAAGGTGCCGTGTCGCATTACTTTTCCTGGGATCTTCCAGTTCTGTGAAAGCTCCTAAAATTTGATCTAGATCGAGGTTGGCTGCTGTTTTATCATTGAGATTGTTCATGGCAGATAATCTCAACGACACAAAAACTCTGTACAAGGGATAATCTAGTCGGCTATTTCAAAAGCGATTGCCCTGCGTTAATAGTAAACACGGTAAAACAAGCTTCAGTCAAGCCGATGTAGTCATGCACAAAAAGTTACCGAAATAAGGACAGCCTCATAAATAAAAGCATTGCGGGCGATTCCGATTAAAAAAACAAGTGAGCTTTCGTTGAAATGGTGAATAGCCGCGCATCTCATTAATGTACAATATTAAGGGATATAAAATTGCTGTTTTTCAAGGATAAACTCCGTCCCAAATGGGAGTTGGTATATGATTACTTCCGTTTTAAAGCGGTCATAAGATACTTCAACATACTCGAACATGTTGGCTTGAAGGGCAGCTTCATCAGCAAATTTCTGTGAATCAGATAGACTGCGAAGGGAGTATCAATTTCCCACTTTGCCCCTCATTACACCGCAAAAATCTAGAATTACCGTCTTCTTATCTAAGCTCAAAGTTTTAAATTCATCATGTGCAACAAGAAAGGAAATGATGTCTGCTTTCTTAAATGCATCTGTATAGTGAGTTAGTTTCAAATTACTGTGATCACTGATATTAGGTTCTACAAAGAGTACTTCACATCCAAGGTCCATTTGAAAGACCCTCATAGCTATATATTTAGCTGGCGACTCTCTAAGGTCATCAATATTAGGTTTAAACGCCAGTCCCATTATAGCCACAACTGGAAGACGGCCCTCCCTTAGTTCAAAGGATTTTATTTCAGACTTAATTTTATCGGCGCACCAGAATGCTTTATGATTATTTATTTCTCTTGCAGTTCCGATCATCCTGGATTCCAAAGGAAAGTCAGAGACAATAAACCATGGATCTACGGCAATACAGTGACCGCCAACACCACAGCCAGGACGAAGGATGTTTACTCTTGGATGCTTATTGGCAAGGCGTATCAGTTCCCACGGGTCAATGTCTGCTTTGTCACAGATAACTGAAAGTTCATTTGCGAAGGCAATTTGCACATCTCTTGATGCGTTTTCTGTTAATTTGCACATTTCGGCTGTACGTGAATTTGTTGTATGAAGTTTTCCTTTAACAACTGAAGCGTAGAATCCACATGCTTTATCTGTGGACTTTTCATTTAGTCCACCAATTACTCTGTCATTGTGAACCAGTTCGTACATTACATTGCCTGGTAATACTCGTTCCGGGCAGTAGGCTACACTAATTTTCATTTTACTGCTCTTGGGATCAAAAACTTCATTCGGGTTTTCCAAGAGATCCGGGCGCTTCCGAGCAATTAATTGAGCCATTTTTTCAGTCGTACCCACCGGAGACGTCGATTCAATTATATACAAATCACCTTCTTTAAGCAGAGGTATTATGCTTTCCGTTGCTGCTTTTACATAAGATATGTCTGGCTCATTATTTGAAGAAAATGGAGTCGGTACTACAACCAGATACACATCGCTTTTTTTAGGTTGTGTATCAGCCTGGAAATAACCTGACTGTACAGCCTTTTTTACAATATTTTCCAACCCTTCCTCGACGAAATGAATCTGTCCCTGATTTATCGTGTCCACTACAGACTGGTTGATATCTACACCATGGACCCTTATTTGATTATCCGCCAATAATGCTGATGTTGGCAGCCCGATATATCCAAGACCAATTGTACAAACATTCATAAAATAATTTTCCTAAAAAGATAATCTGTTTTCTGCTTAAGGGATAAATAAGTCTTAGTTTTTAAAGTATAGATCACTTATCAAGTCCGTAATTCGCTGGCAAGCCTTACCATCACCATAGGGATTAACAGCATTTGACATTTTTTGGTAAGCAAGGGGATCATCAAGTAACAAGGATACATTGTCATAGATATTATCCTGATTTGTCCCTACAAGTTTTACCGTTCCCATTTCTACTGCTTCCGGACGCTCAGTGGTATCACGCATTACCAGTACCGGCTTCCCAAGGCTTGGGGCTTCTTCCTGAACACCACCAGAATCTGTCAATATAATTGCGGCTCTATCCATCATGGCAATAAAGTCATAGTAATTTAATGGTTCGATTAAAAAGACATTGGATTTGGTTAAATCTCCTAATAGTCTGACTACAGGTTTACGCACATTGGGGTTAAGATGCATGGGGTAGACAAAACTGATGTTCGGATAATCCTTTGCCAAACGAGCTATGGCTCGGCAAATATTTTCGAAGCCAACACCAAAATTTTCCCGCCTATGCCCCGTAATTAAAACAATTTTGTCTTTGTCAGAAGTCCCGGGCTGTAAGTGATCCGGCAATTCACCTATGTGAGGAGGGTTCAGTCGTATTTTATCGACTACTTGAAAAAGTGCATCAATTACAGTGTTACCAGTTACAAAAACGGTGTCTTCAGCAATACCTTCCTTCAGCAAATTTGCTTTAGATGTTGCTGTAGGAGCAAAGTGTATGCTGGTTACACGCGAGGTTAAAACTCGATTGATTTCTTCTGGAAATGGCGAGTATTTATCCCAGGTGCGTAATCCAGCTTCTACATGTGCCACCGGGATTTTGTGGTAAAACGCACAAAGTGCCGCGCAAAATACTGTCGTTGTATCACCTTGAACGACAACGATGTCTGGCTTTATTTCACTTAGGTAATCATCAATTGAAGCAATTGTTCTTGAAGTCAGACCAGCCAATGTTTGACTCGGCTTCATTAGATTTAAGTCACAGTCTGGTTTTACATTAAAAATATCCAAGATCTGATCTAACATTTCACGATGCTGACCGGTAACGCAAACGTCAGCGATTAAGCTTTCCGTATCATTTATTGTTTTAACAAGAGGGCATAATTTAATTGCCTCTGGTCTGGTCCCAAAAATCAGTGATATTTTTTTCATTCCAATTTACCTTGCATCTTTTGTGCTGACCACATAACACTGTCAATGCAATCATTTTCTTGTAAATTACAGCATTACATCTGCATCACATAGGTATGGTAAGATTATTAAAAAGCATTTCGTTTTTCCTTTTGGCTTTTCTTTGTGCCACTTTTGGAGCAAAAGGCCTAATACTTATTGTCCCATGGAGGGAGCTAGAAATTTGTTTTGTTGCTGTATTTTCAGTTTTTTTTGCTTTAGTCCTTTGGATTGTCGGTAAGTCTAAACTCCATGTAAGACGCACTCTGTTTTTAGGTTTAGCTCTTGCTGCCCTGCTAAACGATTTAGTGTTCTTAAGCGATACAATAAGCTAGGTAGTGTGGAGTCATTACTAGCAGTTTAAGTTTAAAATATAGGGGTATGTATACAAGTCTCTGAGAGTAAGTATTGATTGTGGACCCAAAAACCCCTAAATTACACAGACTCTTATGCTGAAAACACTCATCGATACGTTCAAGATAAATCTTAAGTTACTCTCTTATGAATGCCTTCGTTTACTACCAAAAGCATCACGTAAAAAAATAGCTAAGGAGGCACTTATTTTAGCTCCCCGCCTGCCTCCTTATGTAACAGGAGGAATTTACAGACCTATGTCCTGGGCTAAGTATGCCAAGGACAATGGCTGGACGGTCACCTTTATCACCAAGCCGCTTAATCGCAGGGTACAGATAAATGAAACTTCTGCCCATCTTGAAAGGCAATTGCAAGGTACCTGCAAGTTGTTTCGATTAAAAGAATCACCGCAACTTGAGCCCTCCTTCAAAATCACGCCAAGAGTCGATGGTAGTATTGAACATGCCATTAATGCTGTTGCTCAAGGATTGGATGTATATAATAAGTGCAAGCCTGACATCATTGTTGCTACAGGTCCTTCATTCGACTACTTTATTGCTGCTTTTTATCTATCCAAGCTGTTAAAGGTGCCATTTGTCATAGATTATCGCGATGAATGGACCGAAAATCCGTTTGACTTTGTCAAGCTAGGTAATGCGGACATATATTGGGAAAAGCGCATTTTTGCTTCCGCAAATCATATTGTTCTGACAACCGAATTAATGTTACAAGCTCATGCTGAAAAGTTTCACAGAACCTATAACTTGAGCGTTATCAAAAATGGTTGGGAGCCTTCTGAGCATATCCACGTGGAAAAGACGCAAAGTTCAAGGCAAGTTGAATTAATGTTTATTGGAAATATGGGTCTTCATTCTCCTCCATTTGAATTTTTGAATGACTTACAGTTGGCTCTGTGCGATCGGAATGATCTTGAAGTAAAAATAACTTTTGTAGGAAAAATTTCAGATAATATTCGACAAAAACTGGAAGCATATTCGGACAGTATACTGATTGATATTGAAGGGTTCGTACCAAGAAATAAAGCCAATGAAAAAATGGCGATGGCAACAGCACTTTTATTATTTACCCCAAAGCCAATGGAACGTTATATTCCTGGAAAAATGTTTGATTACGCGGCAAGCGGTACTCCCGTTATCGTCCATGGAGTCAAAGGTTCTACTTCTGAAGCTGTGCTTGATTCAAAGAGTGGCTTTTTTGTTGAAGGTGGTGATACCACAGAATTGCGTAATGTTTTGATAAAACTTAAGATGGGTCAAATCAACGATTGTCTGGATTCTGAAAAGCGAAAAGAATGGCTGCAACAGCACTCAAGAGAAAAACTAGCAGAAGATTTTTATCATTTGCTGGACAAGGTAGCTGAAAAGCATCAATAAAGCCTATTTATCAAGCAAAATATTGACATAAAGACAATCGCAACCGTCATTTTCAATGAGTAAGAAAGTTTCTGACTGTTCAGAACAAGAATCTACATCAGTAGATCTCGCCGATCTAAAAATTAAGTCGGTACGTGGTGGAGGCGTAAAGCTACTGAATCAAGGCATCGGTTTTGTGATTCAGATATTATCAACGGTTATCTTGGCCAGAATTCTTTCTCCTGAAGACTATGGTATTATGGCAATGGTAGCTGCGGTAACTGCTTTTGCCGGATTGTTTGGTAATTTCGGATTATCAACGGCAGCGGTACAAAAAGAGCACTTATCAATTTCCGAACAAAGTACTCTATTCTGGATAAACGTTGCGTTTGGAGCATTACTAACCGCGATATTAATTATTATTTCTCCGGCAGTAGCATGGTTTTATCAATCTCCGGAGATTGTATTAGTCACCATAACATTATCGTTTACATTTTTAATTGGTAGTTTCGGAGCGCAATCGGGTGTTCTTTTAACAAGAGAGATGCGTTTTGGATTACAGGCAGTTGCTGGAATAGGTGGGGCCATTGCAAGTTTGGTTGTGTCTATAGCATTAGCGATGAATGAATATCGTTACTGGTCTCTTGTATGGGGGCAGATTGCAGGTAGCATTGTAAGTACCTGCCTACTGTTTATTTTATCGCCATTTCGTCCTGGTCTTCCAAGTCGAGATACTGAATTAAAAAAGATGCTTGAATTTGGCATCAATGTCGCAGGCTTTAATATAATCAACTATTTTGCTCGTAATCTGGATGATATCTTAATCGGACGCTTTTGCGGTACAATGACACTTGGGCTCTATAGCCGTGCCTATTCTCTTCTAATGCTACCTATTACCCGTATCTGTAGTCCCATTAGTTCAATTGCCTTTCCCGCAATGAGCAAAATACAACGTCAGCCCGAGGCTTACAGAGCCTACTATCGGAGAATTGTCTCGCTGGTGGCTCATGCATCAATGCCATTAGCGGCCTTTTTATTTATCAATTCCAGTTCGATTATTGAGCTTGTTTTGGGTAAACAATGGCTTGGAGCAGTACCTATTTTTTCCATTCTTGCTGTAACTACATTTATCCAATCACCCTATAGCTTTGTTGGTCTCGTACAACTTACTTTAGGTAGGGGCAAAAAATACTTTAGAATGGGCGTTTCTACTACTGTTTTTGTTTCAATAGGATTCTGCATTGGAGTACGCTGGGGAGCGATGGGAGTAGCTACTGCCTATGCAATTGTCACATACCTTATAGTGGTACCATTTACATTATGGGCATTTCATGATACGCCATTGCGGTTAAAAGATTTCTTTGGTACTATCTGGTTGCCGATGTTTGGGAGTTTATTTGGAATTGGTGCGGTGATGCTCATAAATAGCTTTGGCCCTTATCAATATGGGCTCTTGACATCATTGGTTATAACGTCCCTTATTTTTGTTAGTGTGCATCTAATTACTCTACTTATGTTTCCATCCGGCAGAGCTCAGATTTCATGGTTCTTATCAACATGCAAGGAGGCATTTGTGAAACGCGCATCTTAAATGTAAGTCTTTCAATATGTCATTAACTGCTAAAAAGTCGCTGAAGATTCTAATGGTTGGTAGTGGCGAAACTTTCCATTTGGAGCCCATTGCTCGATGCATAAAAGCAGCGTGCCCAAACATTAAGTTGGAAGTTCATGGCTTACTGACAGTCGAAGCTGACGGGACTTTGAACTATCCTGAAACTTCGCCTGTATTCGATGCCGTGCATCAGCCCCCTTGGCATGTTAGTGGATGGCGACCAAATTCTAAGTTAACAAAGAATCAAGTGAAACGCGATCCTAATCCTCATCCAATTTGGATGCGATGCGCTAAATTGTTTTACCGTTCAGTACGCTGGAGAGAATTACGAAGATATAAAAGGTATTTTGAACCACTTCTTCGTGAAGTAGATGTTGTCCATTTGCAAAGTTTGTTTCATCACAAACATGCGTTTCAATGGCTTCTTTCGAATCCCGATGTACCAGTTGTAGTAAGTTGTTTTGGAAGTGACGTTTTTCGTCAAAGCGATCTCTTTGTAACACTCAAGCAACAGCAATTACTTCGCTTTGCTTCTGCTATAATTGTATCGGGCAATGAATTTAAAGAGGTTGTTTTATCCAAATATGGGCGCGAACTATTTCCCAAGATTCACAAAGCCTTTTTTAACCCCCAAGTAGAAGCATTCGTCAATAGTGATAAATCTAAGGCGTCTCAGCGTTTCCGGATGCGTTTGGGCGTGCCAAAAGACC
>CAZUYZ010000194.1:0-4052 GCA_964624365.1 uncultured Puniceicoccaceae bacterium | reverse complement strand
TTCTTTCTTTGGAGAACTTAGAATCAAATTCAAAATCTTCGGCCTTCGCGTCAACTTCAGACTCGCAAGCTTTAGGGTTGGATTTAACCTGAACTTAGGGTCTAGCTTGGCCTCGCGGTCTGCATCCGGCCTCCAATCACTTTCACAGGCAGGTGATGCTTCGGCTTCTGAGTTTGACTCGGCTCTGAGAACAAGTTCAGGCTTAAGCGCCAACAACCAGGGTGTTGATCTGGATGGTGGCTCTGTTACCATAGAAGAAAGAGTCAAAGTGGCTAGCCTTCCTTTTGGCAAGGGAGTTTACGTGAAAGCAAAGACAACCTTTTCGTTCAATGAGCCACCCAAGCTTGGAACTGTAGATGAAAGTGGTCTACTATTGATCAACATGGGTTCCAGGGCAGGGGAACGTGGCGATAAAGATAACACTGATGAGGCAGAAGAATTCGTGATTATACAGGATGAGGATACTGGTAATGTCACTGTAAGTGCCTATGGAAGCTCTGTTGAATATGAAGATGTGTCTTCAATTGTCATTGAAGATGCTGGAATTGGTGATGACGATATTCAGGCCTATGGGTTAAATGTGCCTATATATATCAACGGTGGCGAGGGTAATGATACAATCCTGGTCAGTGGCAATGGTCCTGCGACGATTTATGGTGGCACTGGCGATGATAGCCTCACTGGCGGTGACAGTGCAGATATAATTTATGGTGGTACGGGCAACGATTTCATTGATGGTGGTGAAGGCGATGATACGATTTACGGTGATACCGGTGACGACACTCTCGTTGGCGGACTTGGCAACGATCTCTACATCTTCATGGATGACTTTGGCATCGATTCGGTAAAAGAGCGTTTAGAAGACGTTGAAGAAACACCAACCAACGATCTTGAAGATATACTCGATTTCTCTGCGGTTACGAGTCCGGTTACATTTGATCTGGGCGCTAACAATGTTAACACGATCACTCAGGGTGCCAACGAGGTAACTGAAGAAGCCTTTGCAGTTGAGACATTCATCGGTAATGCTACTGAAGACGTTTACAATCTGACAGCTACAGGCGACAATCCGATATTACTGGAAGGTGGCGATGGTAGCGATACATACAATGTGACCCTTGGTTCTCTGACAGCGCCAGTTACGATTGACGATATGGGCAATGACGACGATGACGATCTGCTCAACGTTGTTTCAGCAGATTCAACAACGGTAACGGTGACCGAAAGCACGATTACCCATGGCAGTGAGACAATCAACTTTGACGGAAACTTCAACAATGTAGACCGCCTGCACATCACTGCGACTTCAGCGTTAGTTGAATACACTGGCAGCACAGATGAGGTTTTTGATCTGAAGAAAGATCTCGTCGTCGATGCAAGCTCAATCACCTGGAGCGGTATCATACATGCCGGGGAAATCAACTTCAACAGCAACGCTCCACTCACGGTGGATCATGAGTTACGCACCCGTTTGAGCGGAAACATCACACTGACTGCTGCAACCGGCGATATTCAGATCAACGATCGCATTACTGTCGCCGCAGACGAAGGACCTGTTGGCAATGGTACGGGTACGGTCTCTATCAATGCCCTGGGTGGTGGCATTTACACAGACGGCGACGGCTGGGTCAAATCGGGTGATGTCTTTGATTCAAGGTTAGATGAGGCGCTCAGCCTGAGCTATTACGATGAAGATTCTATCGATTTCGATACGGCAGAAATCGTAGCAACGAATGGGTCGCTGACTACTCTTCGGAATGGTGGTGGTGCCTTCATCCAGGTGGACAACGGAACTTTGAATCTAAATGCCAAGGCGCAGATTGGAAGTCCATATCTGGACTTTGACTACAGTCCGCTGTCCATTCTCGTAGACGTTGCCTTCCTTGGTTTCAACGTAACAGATGGTGGCTCTGTGGATGTCATGGATCTGGATGGTTTGCAAACCGTGTCTGAGGGTAATGTCAGTGCTGCAAACATTATTAATCTGACGGGCGTACAGATCAATTCAGGGCCCATTAACAGTAATGATGTGGTATTGCTCTCCGGAGATCAGTTGGAAATACTGGAAACCGTTACGACCACAGATGATATTCTGATTATTTCCAGAACGCCGGATTGGGTAATCATGCTGGTCAATGACACCAGCAATTTAGCGTCACTTGATTATGCTGCTAATGCGTTGATCCTGACGCAATCAGAACTGAACAACTTGAGTAGCCAAACCCGTGTCGTCATTGGCCGAGAAAACAAGAGCCAAAGCAATGTTGTCTATATTGGTGACGAGTCAACTAATCCGGTGGCGCTGCCTGAGCCGAGGACGGAAATCTTTGCCGGTAGATTCAATCTTACTTCGCCAACAAGTGGTGGAAATCTAGAAATTGCTACGTATATTAGCGAAAACACGGCAATTGCCAACGATGGTACGATCACCTTTGACGCAGATCTGACACTTACCGGAGACTTGATTATTACCGACGGTACGGTTGTTACCTTCAACGGTGATTTAATCATTGGAGGAAATCTGGATATTTCCGGAGTAGAGAACGTTATCTTTAAGGGTGACGTTACTGTAACAGGTACAACTGATGTGGCCGTATCCGACGATATAAAAACAAATGGCTCTACTTTTAGCAGTGTTGGCGCAATCACCCTGAACGCTGGCGATCGTGTAGAGCTGAACACCAGCACAATAACTTCACAGAACGGCGATGTCACCCTTACTACCGGCGCAAATCTGGAACTGATGACCAACAGTTCCATCAACGCCTCCGATGGTAACTTGACTGCAACGGTCGGCGGTGACACGAGTATCAATACAAATAGCAAACTGACGGCAAACAACGGTGCTCTGAGCGCTCAGATAAGTGGCAAATTAGAAGTTACCAATGCGAGCGCAATAGAAGTAACGGAAGGCAGCGCTAGCCTGACTGTTACAGGAACCACGCTGGTGAATACCGGTAGCAAGTTGTCGGTTGTCAATACAGCAGTCGTGGATGACAGCTTACAGTTGAACAGCACGGGTGCGGTAACAGTAAATGACAACAGTTCGATTGTTGCGACGAATGCCGATCTGAGCATTTCCTCTGACAATGACATAAGCTGGACGAACAACAGTACTGTGACAGTGACCGATGGCGATATGGATCTGTCCACACTTACAAATTTTGTAATCTCCGGCACCAGTAGCTTTACCGCGACCACCGGCAGTGCGGAATCAACCATTGGCGGCAATCTGGAAATTCTAAGCACGAGCACCTTCACCGTGACGGACGGCAGCGCCAGCTTCGATGTTGTCGGTACCAGCAAAATCGATAATTTCAGCAAACTGATAGTCAAGAGTGCGAACGCAACTGGGAACAGTCTGCTGCTGGACAGCGATGGCACGATCACGGTGAGCAACAATAGCGCTATTGACGTGGATGATGCCGATATGACCCTGCGCTCGAACACCGGCAATCTCGAAGTGCTTACCAGCAGCACAGTCACCGTTGATAATGGAGATGCACTGATCGAGACATCAGCTGATGTTGCAGTGAAAGACACCAGTAGCTTTACCGCGACTACCGGCAGTGTGGACTCAACCATCGGCGGTAATCTTGAAATTCTGAACACAAGTACCTTCACCGTGATGGATGGCAAGGCCAGCTTCGACGTTGCCGGTACCAGCACAATTGATAACTACAGCAAACTGATAGTGAACAGCGCGAACGCAGCTAATAACAGTCTGTTGCTGGACAGCGACGGCACGATCACGGTGAGCAACAACAGCGCCATTGATGTGGATGATGCCGATATGACGCTGCGCTCGAACGCTGGCAATCTTGAAGTGCTTACTAACAGTACAGTCACCGTCGATAATAGCAATGCAGTGATCGAGACGTCAGCGAATGTTTCAGTGAAAGACACCAGCAGTGTCACCGTGACCACCGGAAGTGCAACATCAACCATCGGCGGGGATCTTGACATTCTGAACACGAGTACCTTCACTGTGATAGATGGCAAAGCCAGCTTCGATGTTGCCGGCGCCAGCAAAATTGATACTTCCAGCAAAC
>CAZUYZ010000193.1:0-8184 GCA_964624365.1 uncultured Puniceicoccaceae bacterium | reverse complement strand
GTCATTGACAACTACAGTCACTGCGCCACCACCGTTGGCTGTCACGGCTCCGTTGATTGATAAATCGCCGTCAGCCACATTAAGACCGATATTACCATTGCCCGCCTGAGTCTGAAGACCGGAAACGATCAGGCCATTTGTCTCGCTGATATTAATATCGCCGCTCGTACTGTTTGTGGCAACCAATGTGTCTATGCTCGTATCAATGTCATCGCTACTTCCGATCCCGGTTGCTGCTGAAAGTGTTGCTGTCGTACCGATGATGTTGGCGTTTTCGCTACTGGTAAGATTATCGATGATGGCACCAGCTGTGCTCGAGTCACTATCTGCAGTTATGTCGACTGTGCCACTGCTGTTTAAAACACTAAGGTTCACGTCATTGGTCGCAGTGTAGACTATTATTGAACCGGTAGTCTCAGTTGCGTCAGCCATCGTTATATCGCCACTGCTTGCAGTAACTGTTGTTTGGCCGCCCGTATCAATATTGGCATTTTGATTCACACTTGTGCCGGTTATATCTATATTGCCAGTACTGCTGCCAACAACTGCACCTATGGTGGCAATACCATCGCCTCCACTAGTATCACCGTCATTGACAACTACAGTCACTGCGCCACCACCGTTAGCTGTTACGGCTCCGTTGATCGATAAATCGCCGTCAGCCACATTAAGACCGATATTGCCGTTACCACCCAGAGTTTGGAGACTGGAAATGACCAGGCCACTTGTCTCGCTGATATTAATATTGCCGCTCGTACTATTTGTGGCAACCAATGTGTCTATACTCGTATCAATATCCTCACTACTTCCGATTCCGCTTGCCGCTGACAATGTTGCCGTTGTGCCAGTGATGTTGGCGTCTTCGCTGCTGGTAAAATTATCGATAATGGCGCCAGCTGTACTCGAATCACTATCTGCAGTTACGTTAACTGTGCCACTGCTGTTCAAAACACTCAGGTTCACGTCATTGGTCGCAGTATAGACTATTGTTGAGCTGGTAGTCTCGGTTGCATCGGCCATTGTTATGTCACCACTGCTCGCAGTAACTTTTGTTTGACCGCCCGTGTTGATATTAGCGTTTTGATTCACACTTGTGCCGGTTATATCTATATTGCCGGCGCTGCTGCTAACAACGGCGTCTATCGTTGCGATACCATCGCCTCCACTATTATCACTGTCATTGACAACTACAGTCACTGCGCCACCACCGTTGGCTGTCACGGCTCCGTTGATTGATAAATCGCCGTCAGCCACATTAAGACCGATATTACCATTGCCCGCCTGAGTCTGAAGACCGGAAACGATCAGACCATTTGTCTCACTGAAGTTAATATCACCACCTGTAGTATTCGTTGCAATCAATGTGCCTATCGTTGTCTCAATAGTATTGCTGGATGTTCCAATCCCATCAGCAGCGTTTAAGGTCACTGTGTTGGCAATAATATCCACAGCGCTGCTGTCATTATCATCAGTGATTGCTCCGCTCGTATCAGTCAGCATTATGTTGCCATTAACATTGCTCAATACACCAAGAATAACACCGTCTGTTTCAACAATCGCAATATCACCACTTGTGTCGTTTGTCGCTGAGAGTGTTGTCACTGAAGTGTCCAAAGCGCTCACGGCTCCAATACCTGTTTCGGACTTTAGTGTTGCCGTTCCGGCGGTAATATTTACCGAACTATCATTAACGATCTCCTCGATACTTCCATTGGTAGCAGTTACATTAACGGCCCCATTGCCTGCATTCAAATGACTTAGGGAAACTGAACCCAAAGCTTCATAATCAGCGCTGCCAGCGCTTGTAGTCGTTCCAGCAGCCATTATTATATCCGTACTACTAGCTTTTACATTTACCGAGCCGCTGGTGGCAATATCGTCATTTTGAGTTATACTGTCGCCTGTTATACTTATGGTTCCATTCGTGCTGCCAATGTAGTTACTATTTGCGTCACCATTGTCGCTTAGAATAAATTCTCCACTTTGTGACTCCAATGTTATGTCACCGCTGGCAGTTATGGAATCGTCTACTGTAAGAGTCCCTGTACCTGCCGTCACATCGATGTTGCCATTCGTTGCAGTTAATTGTTCCAAGGTTATTGAACTGGTGGCACTGTAATTAATACTAGTGGCAGTCGTTGTTAAACCATCATCGACTGCAATTGAACCACTATCTGCCTGTAACGTTAGTCCACCACTCGTGTTAAGGCTGGTTTTCTGTTCCACACTGTCACCCGTTATACTGACACTGTTACCACTGGCGCTGATAACATTAGCGTTTATCCGAGCAATACCATCGCCTCCACTGTTATCGCCATTACTCACCACCAAAGTGACATTGCCGCTGGTGTTGGCAGCTACCGCGCCACTGATATCCAGATTCCCGTCGCCAACCGTAAGATTAATATTCCCACTGGTCGTTTCCAATCCAAGAAGCGTTAGCCCATTTGCTTCTACGATGTCGATATTACCACCCGCGCTAGCTGCAGTTAATGTGTCAACATCAATATTCACATCACCATCGTTAATGGAGCTATTAAGACCAGAGCCGATACCCGTTGCAGCTAAGGCTACAAGGTTTGCGCCAGTTATCAATGCATTCACATCGCTTCTTACAATACCTCCGGAAGTAGCAGTCAAACTGATCGTCCCAGTATTACCGGCATTCAAATTACTAAATATTACATCATCAAATGCAGTATAAGTAATGCTGGAACCCTGAGTCTCGACTCCTTCAGCCATTACAATATCACCAAGTATATCATCCTCACCTGTTGCGGTGACTGTAACGGCGCCCCCCGTAATTATGTTGGCATTCTGATTAACTCGAAATGCTTCTATGGAAATGGCACCGCTTGTACTGTTGATATTGCCGCTTTGAGTAAATGTGGAAGTATCCGTATTGATGATGACCGAACCGCTATCGGTAGATATTGAGTTGCTGTTCATCGCAATTGATTCAGCTTCTATGCCAAAACTTCCAGATTCAGTAACAACTACAGATTCATTTAATGTAGCAGAATCACTGCCCCCGTTGCCGAAATAGAAGAAGCTTGATGAAAGGGTTATGGGCCCTGTAGCGACATCATCTTGATCAAAAAACAAGGTATCATCACTCAAAGTATCGGCATTCAATGAGATAGTACTTCCAAAATTACCTTGTACATCTGTAACAGACTGAAGACCTGTTAAATTTAAAGTATCTATGCTGTTTATCGAAAAACTATCTTCTAAAACAAACTGGAAATCAGTCACAAGGGGATCTGCACTTACATCCCTAAAATCGTAAACCTCGATTACATTATCAAGGACTCGGACAGAATAAGTTCCTCCGGAATAATCACTTGGATCTAAAGTCGCAAAATTATTAGCAAATTTGAACTGATCTATGTTAGCAAATTCATCTACAGTTGGATCATCTGTAGCATTTATTGCATTTGGGATAAGAATTGCCTCAGACTTGTTAAACCCCGAAGTATTTGCCGTATTACTTGATTTCTGAGTTGTGGAGCTGCTTAGCTCACCAGCAAGTGTATTCAGTCCTCCTTCACCATCTATTGCAGCTGTATCTAGGGACGAACTGGCAAGTACAATTGATGATGATGAAAAATTAAATACATCATCGCCCGCACCACCTTTAAGCTGCGCAGTTGTATTTGCACTAATATCGAACCAATCGCCCGATGCATTTCCCTGTAGAATTTCAAACCCCGAAAATTCAAGAATTTCCCCAGTCGATGAGGACGGATCGTTTAGCGGATCTGAAGCCGAGAATGATTCGCCTACCGAATATTGCCCGGCATCCACGTCCCAATAGGAAATCTGATCAATTCCGGTAAGCGTATTTTCACCGCTAGTGAAAATCAAACGATTGATACCGACAAAGTTTCCATCAGATGAAGCGATAATCTCTCCACCGAAACCGTTTGCATCCAAACTTGCGAGCGCTGCATCCGCTCCATCTATGTTCACCTGAAGCACATCCAGTGAAGCGCCCCCATCGATTGTACCGGTAAAATCGACACCATCAGCAATGATAAAAGTATCAACATCGTCACCACCGGAAAGAATGCCGCTGGAATCCGCATTGATGTTAAAGTTGTCTGCTCCGCCTTCACCATAGAGATCTATCGCTGTTACCGTATCGATGTTGAAAACATCTGCACCCTCTCCTCCTTCGACCGCGCTAACATCTTCGAAGGCAATACCACCATCAACATTGCCGGAATTTGCATTCGTTGTTAAGTTGAATGTATCCGCATTCGAAGTTCCGACCAAAGTCGTTGAAGAGGTCGCGTCTACCGAATCATTGCCGACTACTGTTTCCACGCCGCTGAAGCCTCCCGTTAGCCCAGTTGCAGAAGAATCATTAATGTTGACCGAGACATCCGTTGCCGTGTTGCCGGCATAGCTTAAGGTATCTCCATCCGTAGCGTCACCACCAGCAAAGTTCCCCGTGACACTTGCGCCGGTGCCGATGGTAAGTGTATCATCGCCGGTATTGCCCGTAAAAGAGCCGTCCAAGGTGGAACCGCTACCCAAGACGACCGAGTCATTGCCAGTACCTCCATTAACATTGCCGGTTAAAGTCACATTACTGGCAACCGTCACCGTATCACCGCCCTCAACCAATGAAAGGCTCTCACTTATACTTACGTTTATATTGAAAACATCACCGTCAGCCCCTCCAGCCAGCGTTCCGGTCGGATCAGCTCCCAAGTTGAAAGTATCATTTCCAGCTCCACCGGAAAGATTTATCGCTGTTACAGTGTCTATATTAAACACATCGGCTTCATCGCCAGCTTCGATTGCGGTGACATCCTGAAAAGCAACGCCTCCGCTAACATTGCCGGAATTTGCATCTGTTGTTAAGTTGAATGTATCCGTATTCGAACTTCCGACCAAAGTCGTTGAAGAATTCGCATCTACGGAATCATTGCCGACTACTGTTTCCACACCGTCGAACCCATTTGCCAGACCGGTCGCGGAAGTTCCGTCGATATTAACCAAAACGTCCGTTGCCGTATTTCCTGCATAACTTAATACATCACCATTCGTAGCGTCGCCGCCAGCGAAAGTTCCAGTAACCGTTGCACCGGTGCCGACTGCAAGTGTATCATCACCCGCATTCCCAGCAAAGGAACCTGCTAAGGTAGAACCAGAGCCTAACACAACGGAGTCATCACTGGCGCCACCAATGATATCGCCTGTAACCGTGAAGCTATTGGCAATCGACAGTTCACCGTCGATATTAATGTTTCCACCCGAAAGATTGACCGTATTGTTTATTGAGGCTGCACCCACATTGTCTAAATTAGAATCAGGATTCAGCACTAGGTTTAAGCTGTCATTTGTACCGACACTATCAGTAATTGATCCGTTGATAACAATATTGCCTGCCGCATTGTAGGTGCGAGTGCTATTTGTGCCACTGCCATTGAAATCCAGATTTAAATCCTGTGTGAGATCGGCAGTGGAACTGA
This sequence comes from uncultured Puniceicoccaceae bacterium, assembly GCA_964624365.1. Classification (GTDB taxonomy): domain Bacteria; phylum Verrucomicrobiota; class Verrucomicrobiia; order Opitutales; family Coraliomargaritaceae; genus Lentimonas. Next base: position 2,701 of record CAZUYZ010000193.1, on the reverse strand, counting down.
AAGTTACATCACCGCTGCCGGCATTCACCAATCCAACGACTAGATTACCAATACTGTCGACTAGGATGTTGCCACCATCCGCAGTCGTATCGGCATTCAAAGCAGTTGAAGCGCTTACATCCAACACCACGCTGTTGCCGATTCCTCCCGACGCAGCAGTCAAATTCACTGTGCCGCCGTTTACATCTGCGACGCCATCATCCAATGCACTGTCAATCGCTCCATTAGAGTCCAAGGTTACATCACCGGCACTGGCATTTACCGATCCAACGACTAGATTACCAATGCTGTCGACCAGGATGTTACCACCATTCGCAGTCGTATCGGCATTCAAAGCGGTTGAAGCGCTGACATCCAAAACCGCGCTGTTACCAATTCCTCCCGACGCAGCAGTCAAATTCACAGTGCCACCGTTTACATCTGCAATGCCATCATCCAACGCTCCGTCGATCGCTCCTGTAGAATCCAAGGTTACATCACCGCTACTGGCATTCACCAGTCCAACGATTAGATTACCAATACTGTCGACTAAGATGTTGCCACCATCCGCAGTCGTATCTGCGTTCAAAGCAGTTGAAGCACTTACATCCAACACAACGCTGTTGCCGATTCCTCCAGACGCAGCAGTCAAATTCACAGTGCCGCCATTTACATCTGCAACACTATCATCCAATGCGCCATCGATCGCTCCCGTAGAGTCCAAGGTTACATCACCGCTACCGGCATTCACCAGTCCAACGACTAGATTACCAATACTGTCGATCAGGACATTCCCACCATTCGCGGTCGTATCTGCGTTTAGAACAGTTGTAGCGTTCACATCCAACACAACGTTGGTGCCAATACCACCATCTGCAGTTAAATTGATCGTACTAGCGACTACATCAGCAATTCCATCATCGCTTCCACCATCAATGTTGAACCCTGAAGCAGTAAATGCACCGTCCGTAAGATTAACCGTGTTGTTGATTACAATATTGCCAACACCGCTATTGTCTGAATCTGCATTCAACGTCAGATTTAGATTATCGCCACTCGCTACGGAATCTGCGATCGTACCGTTGATAAATATATCGTCTGCCGCGTTGAACGTCAGTGTGTTGGTACCTGTGCCATTATAATCTAAGTCGGCAGTTAAAGTAATGTCACCATCTTCAGAACCACCAGACGACGTTGTCACCGATACATCTGCTCCGCCAGTTAATGCTGCAACAATCAAACTAACTTCAATTTGAGCGCCATCTCCTGTCGTTTCGAAGGGAGAGCTTTCGTTGATATTCAAACTATCGTTTGGATCGAGAGTTCCATCGGCAACAATCTCAATGTTGTTTGGATCGATCAACCATTCACCACCCTCATCAATTTCGGGCGCTTTTGCAATCACGAGGTACTCTTTGCCAGATGTCTCGATAAATCCGTCGGTTCCATTTGTAATCAATGTTCCAAGTATAATCGCCTGCTGATTAGCATATACAATTAGCTTGCCGCCTTGACCGCTGATCCTGGAATCGACCGAAAGATGAACATCTTCACCCACAAACACGTTTTCAGCATTGCGCACATCAGAATTCAATCCTTGTACATCGCCGCCGATCAGAATCTCACTGATACCATTTTCGCCTGAAACATTTATACGAGCTTCGCCTTTTAACAAAATATTCTCACCAGTTATCTGCACGGAATCGACTGCTTCGATTGTTCCAGTCACTTCGACATCACCGGAACCTTGACTGTCGAAGCTTACGTTCTGGCCAACGATATTGATAGTCTCTTCATTGATAACTACCGGACTATTAATAACTCCACTATGTAAAATCGCCAGACCCAGCGCATCACCCGCAGCCAGCAACACATCTTTTTGCGCAGAAATATTGCCGGTATTTTCAACACGCGTTTCGTCAACTGCTTTAAACGAGGAAAGATCGACGTAGACATGTCCTTCACGTTCCCCAAAGAAAACTTTATCGCCAGCAGCCATTACAACATTGTCGCTGGAGGATATGATCGTTCCATAGTTAGCAACCGTCTTGCCAATTAATGCAGTCAATCCATTAGTTTTGATGGTACCAAAATTCTTTACACTACCAGTCAATCCGGAGAAATTGTTTAATCCTTTGAGGTAAGCATCGTTGGTCATATTTCCAGCAATTGCTAGAAGAGCACCTGTGTTTACACTGGCATTCTCGCCAAAAAAGATGCCTGCTGGGTTCACTAAATAAACGGTTCCGTTTGAATTCAAAGCTCCCAAAATTTCTGATGGATTATCGGTCACAGTAACTCGATTGAGAACAGATGAACCTGCATCTGGCTGAATAAAATTAACCGTTTCATTTAAGCCGATATCAAACTGTAGATACTCAATGATCGTTTGATCAGGGGCAGTTATGTTAGTTGTTAAGCCATCTTGTTGGAACACAGCACCACCGTCATTGCTTACATCCAACCCATTGTACTGTTGACCAAGCAACAAAGCTGAAGGCAAGAATGTCCAGGTCACAATCAAAGTTAGCAAAATAGAAGCTTTAAACTTTTCGAATGTGGTTGGTGTGTACAATTGCTTCATGTCGCCCTCTGATTTAATTATATTAAGCCAAATTCTAAAAAGAAAGAGTCGCGAGAAAATGGAAGCGACTATCGCCCTCGTCTGCGTCGTCGTCTATTGCGTTGGTGGAACTGTTAAACAGTTCTTCCATCACAACTC
>CAZUYZ010000192.1:0-12999 GCA_964624365.1 uncultured Puniceicoccaceae bacterium | reverse complement strand
ACGGATGTGGACTCTAGTTTATCTTCGATATACTGGGTCGCGAATTCACCTGCTTGCGTTGGATTCTTTAGTACCTTAGGGCGAATGAATATAATAATTTCAGTTTTGGTGTAATCATCCGAGTCTGTCCCAAATAAATTTTTTATGAGTGGCCATCTCCCTATGATTGGAAAGTAGCTGTCACTTTCTGTAATTGAATTTTCTTGTAGCCCACCAAGTATAACAATTTGTCCATCTTTGACGCTTACTGTCGAAGTAGCTTCGCGTTTACCAATAACGGGTTGTGGATTTCCATCGATAGGTATATCGCGCACAACATTTTCAATCGTCTGTTCAATGACCATCTGTACTGTGCCATCTGAGCCGATTAGAGGAGTTACAGTCAATTGTATGCCAATATCCCGATATTCAACATTACTGCGAACATTGTTGTCGCTGTTGCTAAATGAAGTTGATGAAGTGACGATCGGACGTGATTCGCTCACATTGATAATACCTTCTTCATTGTGACTGACGATTATTCTGGGAGCTGAAAGAACTTTGGTTTCACCATCCGAATCGTTGGGTATAATTGAGTTCCTAAGCGAGAAATTGTCAGAGTTGTTGATATCGATAATACCGTCGGTGATAGAAACACCATCGACTGTTCCTAGGGCTATTGCTGAAAATCTCCTGATTGCTCCTTCATATCTAAATACAAGTTCATTAAGCCCACTAGTCCTGCTTTCATCTAGAGTCACTTGGGTGATAACTGCTTCAATCAAAACCTGAGGCAGTGGAATATCGATCTTTTCGATCAAACTTTTTAGTGTTTTTAGATCCTGATGAGTGCCGTAGGCAACGATTGCGTTGGTTCGCTCATCGGCGGAGAGTCCCACAAAGTTAGAAAACTGAAGTGAGCTGTTGGCCATGCTACTGCTTAGGTTTGCAGCGATTGTTGCAGGTGTGGGCGCTACGGTTGGGATTGGAGGTACTCCTGGCGCTGGTTGGGGCGTGGTTGTTTGTGAATTATTCGCCGTTGTTCCTGTCTGTGCATCCTGCTCGCGGCCTTCCTGCTGGCCGGAAATAATTTCTTCAATAATCGGGACAACCTCTTCGGCTTTGGCTTGGCGCAGTGGAAATACTTCGCTGCTCGTCAGGGGCGCTGCATCGACATCGACGCTTTCGATGATGTCCATGATCACTTCCAGATTTCCTGAATGGGTAATCAGGATTAATTGGTTGGTTCGTTCGTCAGCGGTAACACTGGTGTTGCCTTCCAGATAATTCTTGAGCGGGCCCTGAATTAAATTTTCGATTCGCTGTTGCATTTCGTTAGCCTGAACGAAGTTGAGCTTAACAAATTTAATTTCTTCGCGGACGGTTTGTGGCTTATCCATCTCGCTGATTATCTTTTCGATTCGCTGGAGGTTGACCAAGGCGTCGGTGATGAGAATTGCGTTTGATTTTTGAAAAATAACGATGCTGGAATTCTGTGATAGCAGAGGTGTTATTGTCGTGCCGCTGGTAGTTTCGGCCCGAAGATAATCCAAGCTGAAAAGTTTGGCGTAGATTTGCTGGCTGGGGTCCATTTCCAACGTGCTTCCGACAATCATTTCCGGCACATGACTGTTTACGTTAGTCGCCGGCACTGCTTTCATAAATCGGCCACCCATATCAGTCAGCAGAATGCCGTTAAGGCTCAGCAAGCTTTCCATTGCGAGCACGGCTTCACTTTTAGTTAATGGACCGTTTGAATTAAAATTGATCTTTGCGGCGGCAATATCCTGACGTCGCAAAATGATCTTACCAGTAAGCTTCTCAAGCATATCAAGCACTTGCAGTGGACTATCGTCTCTAAAAACAACTAGGCCGATTGTTTCATCCGGATTTTCGACTTCCGGCTCAAGGGGGACTGCTGCAGGTTCAGGTGATTCGATTTGTCGTCTTTGGGCTCGTGACTGATTGGGCAACAGTAGTGTTGCGAGCAAAAGAAAAGAGAGGAAACAGAGGTGAATTTTCATCGGTAACACTATGGCTCTATAGTAGCAAAAGAACCCTACAAGGCATTTGTGCAAAGTCTACCCGCAACTTCTTTTGCATTATACAGACGAGCCTTCATTCAGGATTCAGTGGATCTTGTATTATCAGGTCAAACGAATTAATTTCAAAACGAATATCCAGCTCTTCTGGCTTATTTCTGTTTTTTGTGATTCGGACGCTTTGTATATTAATATAAGGACTTTTCTGAAGGAGCAGTTCATTGAGTTGAATCAGTTTGGCAATAGAGATTCGCTTGAGGCGTACACGAATGGTGTGATCGTTGAAAATTTCGCCTTCACGCGTTTTAACCGGATCAATATCAGCTGCATTGGAAAGGTCTGCTTGACGAAGAATCGCATCGATTTTTCCTGATAGCCGAGGACCTTTAAAGGTTTTTTGAGGATCCACGCGTTTGAGCGCTTTGCTGTAGCTGGTCTCGTAATCGTCGGCACGTTCCAGCCATTGGGCTTGCACAAGCAGATCCGATTGAGCCAGCTGGCGCTCTTCATTCCAAGCCTTTCCTCGCTTGAGTATGCTGCCAGTCCAGAGAAATAGCATCACAAAAATGAATATCAGAGCGAGCAGTTGCTCGCGGATTGTCATGCGTTTGAAAAAGTATTTCGCTTTGGGTAAAAAAGAAGCCATCAGTCCTCCTCCTTTATTTCTGAAGCAGGTTGCACGGTTTTCGTAGAATCTTCCTGATTTGGTTTCGTTATTTCTTCGAGAGCTGCATCTGAAACGTATGCCAGACTTATCTGAAAACTTGTCTTGCCAGCTCGGGTAGTTGGGGTTTTGGGCCTGCCTATCAAGTCGAATCGACCGGAATTTTTCAGACCTTCAGTGTAGCGGTTGATTGCGTTTACGCTGCTGGCTTTGCCTTCAATAGTGATTTTATTTTCACCTTGGATAACCACTTCATCGTACTCGATTCCTAGATTGAGTTTGAGCCGGATGTCATTGGCCGCTTCCAGCATTTCGATCGGGCGCATTTCGTTTTGTGCGACTTGTTCAAGTTTGTTGACCAGTGCTTGCTTCTCTTCGACTTTGGAAACGGCAACTTGCTGATTATCGATTTTTGTAAGTTGTGTATCTAACCAGCCTTGGGAAGCTATCAGCAAACCTTCAGAAAGAATGAGTAAAAGAGCAAAAAGCGCAGACCAACCTGAGATTTTAAGGGTAATTGCGCTGATTCGACGTTTGTTTTGTTCTGCGGCTTTAAAGTCACTGTCACGTACATCCATCCGCCAAAGCTCGGATTCTGTCGGTTTGAGCATCTGCCAGTCGCCATCGTAGCCACGAGTACCGTTATCTTCCGAAGCGGCATGCTCGAAGCTCAGTATGCTACTGTCATTCCGGTTTACAGCTACGGGCCGAAGATGTAGGAGCGGCGCCGTTTTAGGGAGATCACGGATGCCGGATCGGAGCGATTGAAGTGATTTGGCTGTAGCCGGATCATTTGCTGTGTCCACCCAAACGGATTTTGGGATCTCAGCGCCGTCTTCAAAGTAGATTAGGCTAATGCTCCGATTGCCTTCTAGCGCCACGAGTGTATCGTCATAAAAGTGGGCGCCTGATAGTGTCGCGAAGTCGGGAATGACCCAGGCGTAATCGTTTAGATCTGCAAAGCCTTCATTTTTTACCCGATCTTGATGTGCGGCATAAATTAAAAGAGTCGAACTATTTTCACTATATAGGTAACCCCAGAAAAGCCTGTCGATGGGAAATGGAGCAATGGACTCCAGACTCAGCTCAGCAAAGTCAGTGATCTCTGACGCTTCCAGCTCGGCTGGTATCTCGATCGTCTCGACAAAAAACAGGTATCCCGGAAGCACCAGAGTCTGTTCAGACCTGCTGGGATCGCTTGGGGGTACTGTCGGTGGTTTACTTTTCACGGTTAACTGAAGTCTGGTTAGAGAAGTGCTTTCTTAATCGATGTTCAATGCTGAATGTCGTCCGGACGGAGTTTCCGAGTCATCCTGGCTATATTCACTGATCTGTACGATTCGGAATGGGAACGCGATGGCATCTTGTTCTTCGGCAGCGCCTGTTTTTGGCGCTTCGTCTGAGGGGCTATTCGAATTGCTTTGGCCAGGACTATCTGGATTGTTTGAAGTAAGATTAGGCTCGACCAGCGCACTTATAACAAATGGGACTTCACCACGTAGCAGGCGTACAGTGACTCGCAATAAACTGACTTCAACACCGCTGTTGTTTGTGTCGGAAGCAGGCGCGTTTTTTAGATAGGGTTGTTCCAGCCCGTCAAACAGAGCCTCTTTTTGCCAGCCATTTTCCAAGGAGAGGATATCAAGAACCGGCTCTGGCGCTGCGTTTAGATTGACCGAGCTGGTATTCAGCACGGAGACCAGGTCTGAGAGTCGGGTAAATTGTTCATTTGGCAAACCGTCTTCATCAAAAAACTCGTTTTCCCATACCTTGAGTAAACGCAACTCTTCCAGTGATTGCAGAGGGCGGTTTGCCGCTCGATAGGGTGGATTTTCGCTTAGGTAGTCATCTGATTCAGCGCCGTTCAATCGCCGTCGATCATCTTCGTCAATCCAATCCAGTAGAGTACTGCTAAGTTCCCGCGCAGTGCCAAAATCAAAATCGAATTCCTCTTCAAGCAATCGGTTGAGCAATTGTTCGCTCATGGTGTTGATCGAAAGCTTGCCGCTTTCGTCGCGAATTTCGATTTGCACTTCCCAGCCGTTTGGAACCGCGATTTCGGCATAGCGTAAAGGATCGTTCCATCCTTGTTCACCTGCGTACAGTTTGCCATCGTCAATCAACGCAATTTCCTGAATGGTGGCAAGCGCTACTTCGAGCATGCTGTAGCCAAAGGAGCGGACATCTGCTGGCTCGTTGAATATAGCGCGATATTCCAGATCTTCCATAGCCTCATTCATGAAGCGAGTGACCATAAACGTAATCAGTAAGATAATCGCCAATACAGCAACTAAGACGCTGCCTTCTTTGGAAGCGTAAGTCTTTTTTATAGAAGGCAAAGGTGGCATGGAGATCGAAAGAAAGTTGGAAATTGAAAATTAGTCATCAATTGTGTCATTTAGTTTCAAATGGTAAAGTCTGCTGTTCTAAGCAACTAACTCCTAACTTTTAGTTTCCAACTTCTTTTCTACTTTAGCTGTTCGTAGTAAACGAATTCCCTGTCCGGTATTTGATTAGGATGCAGAATCTTTATTAGGTCTGCTAGAATTTGATCCGGCTGGATGATGCCGGTCTCCCAAAATGGATTGCCTGCCAAAGTAGTCTGCTGTCGGGTATGATTGTATATATGTCCCGTCTGAGCGGCTTTGAATTTCGAGAACCGTGAATCTGCAGCAAGCAGCGCTTGTCGGCTTTTATGAAAGCTGGGATTTAGCCAAATGCCAGCGTTTGCTGCTTTTGCAAAAACACGTTCAATATCTAGCGGGATTGTTTCTGTACCAGTGACGTCGCACCAGAGATAGTAACCGCCGGCGTCTTTGATAAGCTGTGCCATGTAACTCTCCCCTTTGACTATATGCCAGACTCCGGAGTAGGGGGCGCCGCAAAAAACCGTGGGTTGGTTTTCGAGCGTATGGACTTTTTTCAAAAGCGTTTCGTAATGACTGGCCACGGCGTCAAAAACTTCATCCGCCTCATCAGAAGCATCAAAAAAAGCGGCGATAAATTTGATCCACTCAGCACGTGCAAGCGGGTGATGTTCTCTGTATTCAGCAGTAATTGCGACTGGCAGGTTCGCCCGATTCAGCTGCGCCGGTATGTTAAATGTCGGGTCACTCGGTACACTGGTGAAAATTAATTCAGGCCCGAGGAGGAGCAGCCGCTCAATATCCAATGTTTGCGCTGTCTTTACTTTCTGAATGAAGCCTCGTTCAATGCTTTGGAGAATGGTTTGGTTGCTAATGTAGTCAGTAGTGCCTGCGCCAATTATAGAATCCAGCCGCTGTAATTTCTCCAAAAATCCGATGTATATGGTTTCTAGTACTACAATTTGTTCAACGGGCGTTCTTACGATCAAGCAATTTTCAGGTAACTCGGGAAGCGTTTTACCTTTCGGTACCAAGGCATATTTGTGTGATTGATTTGTAATGCTATTGCCACTTTGAACCGTTATAACCCGATGGTCTTGGAAGTGGGTAATCGAGAATTTTTTTGCGTATCGTAATTGTTGGGTTGTTCCAGTTTCAACCGATTCCGCGAGGGCGCTCTTCAACGCTGTTAGGGCAAATACAGCCAGGAGTAGGTAATGCCAGCGCCTGCCTGCGCAGTTATAGCTGGATGAAAACAGGTCAGCATTATCTTTTTTCATGCTGGCGTGCGGACATTGATTTTGGCAATAAGGAATCTGCATATGTCTTTTTTAGTCACTCAGGATAATCGACACCCCGAAGCTTGCTTCGTTTATAAATTTCAAATTCCTCAGGACTTGCCACCGGGGACCATTATTCGTTTCTTGATTTCAATATTACTTGCTTATGGAGACTTAAGCGTAATTACAGATAAAGATAGAAACCGTTAAAGCAATGAGCCGATTTAAAAATGAATGGCGACGAATTATCTTTAAATCAAGTCGCTGGGATGAAAAACTTTTTGATCTCCTTTTGATTGTTGCGATCTGCGTCAGCGTTGCTGCAGTGGTGCTTGAAAGCATACCATCGCTGGACCCAAAGATACATCGCGCGCTTTATATCCTCGAATGGGGAATAACCATTCTTTTTACTCTAGAGTATGCTCTCAGGATTTACGTTTCCTTGCGACCTTTACGATATGTGCGGAGTTTTTTCGGTTTGGTTGATCTTCTTTCGATACTACCGACCTATCTCGATCTGTTTTTTCCCGGCGCACATTACCTGGCGCTGCTGCGCGTGTTGCGCGTATTGCGTATCTTTCGCGTATTAAAGCTGGTTAAGTATATCGGAGAGGCCAATTTTCTACTGCATGCATTACGTGCAGGCGCCCGCAAAATTGCGGTATTCATCTTTGGAGTTTTGATGTTAGTTTTGGTGCTAGGCTCGCTGATGTATCTGATTGAAGGCCCGGAGCACGGATTTACCAGCATTCCGAAGGGTGTTTACTGGGCAATTGTGACGTTAACTACGGTCGGTTATGGTGACATTTCACCGCAGACTCCGCTTGGTCAGTTTGTAGCTTCAATAATCATGATTACCGGCTACGGAATTATCGCAGTGCCAACTGCGATCGTCACCGCAGAAATGACACACCCGAAAAAAGAAGCATCCGGTGAACCAGCTGATCAGCTTTGTGCGTCATGCGGTTGGCTGGATCACGAACACGATGCAGCTTATTGTAAAGTCTGTGGCGAACGCCTGCCAGATCCATGAAGCCTTTTAAGGAAGCTAGAAGGGAGCTATTAAAGGCCGCCTCGCCATTTGAACAAAGCACCGAGCTTGTCAAAGAGAGCCCGTCCCGGATTTAAAACGGCGGCTCCTCGTCGAGGATTTCATCTGCCGGATCAAAAGGTGGTGGTTCCTTGCCTCCAGCGCTTTTACTGCCAAGCGCCTCGATCTTCCAGGCAGCGAGGTTAACGAAATACTTGCCTTGCCATTCACGTCCGCGAATGTCGAACGTTACATTCACCCGATCGCCTTTGTTTAGCTTATTGACTAATTCAACGTTATCTTTGACGCATTCGAATTTTATATCCTGCGGATATTTTTCTGCCTCGTCAGTGATCACAAACTCGCGTTTGTTAAATCCGCTACCGAAGGTTTGCTCTTCAAAGATTTCTTTTACAGTTCCACTTAATTGATGCATGAGAAGGATCAAAGTTAACTCGTTTTCAGAAGCAAAGCATTTTTTCAGGTTAATTGGGGTAGGTGTGTGATTTTTTCGGCAGGGTAAAATGGTCTGATTGGGTAGCGCGATGCGTCTCGCACCGCACCTTCATTATGCCAAGCTATGCTGTTTGATCTATCGATGCAGCGCCGTCCGTCTTTGAGCCTGTCGAAACGGCGCTACCCGCAGCTTCAATTAGTTCCGTACCCGTCTGGGCAGTCGCAATCATTACCGTGTTGAGACGGTTGCGCAGAATGAAATAGGCGATCATTGCGGGTATGCCGATGACAAGGCCGGTTGCAGTAGTTATCAGAGCTTCACCGATGTCTCCGGCCAGTAGTTCCGGTCGACCCATGCCACCGCGACCAATCGTTTGAAAGGCGCTGATCATGCCACTCACTGTGCCCAGCAGGCCAATCATTGGCGCTACGGATGCAACTACATTCAGATAGGATACCCATTGTGCGACTTCATTTTCCTCTGCCTCCAGATTTTCAGCAAATAGATTTTCGCTTTTTTCAGCGCTCTTGCTGACTTTGTTCAATGCGGGCACTATTGCGCGACTGAGCAGGGTGTCATTATTTTTCAGATAGCCAAGGCCTTGATGGAGATCACCCTGTTCCAATGCAGTCAGAGAGCTGGTGGTAGTTTTCGTGCAGAAAAACTTTTTGGCGGCAGTTTCTTTCCAGGAATAAAATATCAGGAAGAACATAACTATGGAGCAAATGCCAAGTGGGTACATGGCCCAGCCTCCTTGCTTTATCAATCCGAGAAGATTTATCGAAGCTTCCGATTCTTCAATGTTTAGGTTTTCCTGAGCATGAAGCAGAACGGTTGAAAATAAAAAGGCGAGAAAGTGGGCAGGAAATTTCATTTTGGGTAAGATGGGTTGAGGCGAAGACAACTGAAATTGCTGAAAATAAGGACTAAATCTGTTGAAGGGCTTTTTGATCCGACTTCTCTTTTTTGAGAAAGCTTGTTAGTTTTTGAAAATAAGGCTCGAAAGTCGAGTCTGATCTGGGCCATTCCAGCCGTCGATCTTGCATTTCATGGTAGAGTGTCAGCGCATAGTCTTTATCGCGCAGTCCAATTGCCGCGCTTATGGCTGCGGCATAGCAGTGCTCAAGCTTCACTTGTGGAGTAGGGTTGGAGAAGACAATGGGTTGCAGCGCACTTTCGAGCGCGGCTTCATAGTTTTCACTTCGCAACAAATCGGCGCTTTTTGTGTAGTAGCCAAGCGCTGAGTCTCCGTAAGGACTACGTTGCTCAAGCCATGCCTGAGTCAGCGGACGTGCTGCATCATAGAGTTGCAGAGTGTTATAGCCGTCGAGTATTGCATCATCAAGTGCGTGTAAGGCGTCTTTATTTGAAATTTGTGGTCTTAGTACATCAGCTACTGCAATTGAGCGGGCGGGGTTTGGAGATTGGAGAATCAATTCAACATAGTAGATGAAAAAGTGTGATTCTGAGGCGGGCAGTAGTGGCAGGATTTTGACGCGTTGCAGGTAGAGTAGCTGCATCAGTTCAAATGCATTTTTGGTATCCCCCGATTCCAGCCATTCGACTGCGAGTGTTTTATAGCTTTCGCCGGGAATCGTGAACCCTTCCACATTTGAGACATCAAATGTATGAACAACTTCGCCGGCTCCCTCTGCGGAAGCGATCTGTATACTATCACCCGATACGTCAATCGAGTGCCCGGGTATGGTTTGACCATTTACCAGATGCACTTGTATTGGAACTCTTAGTTCATGGATGATTGCAGCACGCTCTTCAGGTGTAAGCGCCCTGACAACCGAGGGCGTCAGCATGCTTGCCACGAAGAATAAACAAAGCGATCTTCGAATGATGGAGAACGATGCTTTCATTGTTTTGTTTCGGCGGATTTAGTTTCCTGAGCGGCAAATTCATCAATTGTGTCCAACAAGGCTTCCAGTTCTGGTAGTTTCTCCAGCGCCTGTGAGTACTGCTCAAATTTTTCCAAACGTGGTTCGTCCAGTAATTCGATCAAGGTGTTTCTTGCAGCGGCGATATCCCCAATTCTTTCGAACAGCAAGGCGCTTTCCCAGTAGGCTTCAACTATGATTTCAGGATAGGCACGATAGAGTGTGTAAATGCGCTGCCAGTAGGGTATTGCGCGTTCAGGCTTCTCAAGGTCAGTCTCAATACGGGCAAGTTCTGCAAGGGCACGAGCATGTGGACGACCGCGCAGACTTTTTAGTTGCAGGATTTCCTCAAGCACTTCAATCGCGTCTTCGTGCAGTTCTTGACGTTTTAAAATACGGGCAGTAAGCAGACGCACATCGACGGCAAGCGAGTGGGTCGGGGTCTCCTGTAAAAAACGTTTTAGCCAGCGCCGCGCTATTTCCAGATCGTTATCGTTTGCAGCGAGCTGTGCTTTACCAAAGTAGGCTGTGCCACGTTCAAAGTGATCCGGATACTCAACCAGCAACTGCTCACAATAATCGTCCGCCGAAAGATATCCGCGACGAATCAGTACCAAACCCACTGCCGCGAGTGTCTCAGCGCCCTGTTGATCAATTGGAACAAAACGATTAATAGATAATAGTGTGGCATCGGCTCGATGCTCACCCAGTATTTTCCTCTGTTGATTTGCCTTGAAACAGGTAAGCCGTGCAAACCAGGTGAGATGACCATCTTCAAGGCTTTTTTCGGTTGCTTGACGAAGCCAGTCGTTAAAATCAGGCAGGTTGGAATCTGTCTGGCCCAGGCGATCGTAAAGCTCAGCATAAGCAGAAAGAATAGAGCTGACCGCCAGTGCATTGGAATCGTTGCCAAATCGATTGAGCGCTGTTTCAAATAATGGCAAAGCTTCCTTTCCACGTTCTTCCTGTAGCAGCGACCAGCCGATCCAGTACAGCGCCTCGCTTACACGCGCGCGCTCATTGGAGTCTTCCCGATCAATGTAGCTCTGCAAGCGCTTGCGCAAGTGGTCGTATTGCTCCAGAGCCTTGTAAATCTTCGTTGTTTGAAACACGGCGTAATCAAAGAGCTTCGCATTGCCGGTGGAAACTTGTTCAAACGCTTCAATCGCACGCTCAAGTTCGCCAAGTCCCATGAACGTATCACCGCGCAAAACCAGCGCTTCTGAAGTGCGATAATGATTCGGAAAATCGCGGATCAAGGTATCAATGATCGATAGCGCATTTTTATAATCCCGCTTTGCGTAGTAAACATTGGCGGTTCTATAGAGTATTTCAGGATATAGTGGATGTGTCCGGCTGTTTTCCAAAAGTGTATTAAGTACAGTCAAACTTGCCGAATAATCGCGTTCGAAGAAAAAACTGAGGCCGCGCCAGAGCTGGGTCTGATGCGCTAGGTTGCTCTCTGGAAAACGCTCCAAACCAAGATCAAAATCTTCTCGTGCAGCACTGTAATTTTCCAATGCGCAGAAATTGTATCCACGGGTAAAATACCAGCGTGGAGCCTGGGGATCATCGGGAAAATGATCGATCAAGTCCTCCAGAACTTCAATCGCTTCCAGATAGCGCCCTTCAAGCTGATAAGCGCGCGCTATCAGAAAAGTGGCACGATTAACAAGTTGGTGGCCTGGATGTTCCTCAAAAAAAGCCTGGGCTGTCTCGCGTGCTTCCTCCCACTTGCCAGCGTCACTTAGAGCAAGGATCCAGCGATAATGAGATTCGGCGCGTATATCCTCGTCAAAATCTTTACTGTTTGCGACGCTTCGGAACAGAAGAATTGCCTCGCGATAACGTTTTCCCAATAAATATGCCTGACCCGAGCGCAGATAAAGCCCGGGAGTATAGCTTGCCATAGTCTCCAGTAATTCGAGTTGATTTTCAAGGCGGGCAATCAATTGCAGGTAGTGGCTCTTCCAGATGGCGGATGCGTATAGCCCGTTTTTAGTCAGTGTGGCTTTAGCTGCTTGCAAGCGTTCATGCTGTTTTTCAATTAGCGCTACATGCGGGAGAGTCAGTCGGTAGGCGCGGATTGCATCTTTGTAGCGCTCCTCTTCCAACAGTAGATCGCCAATGTCCAGCGCCGCAAAGCTGAGGATGGCGATGTCTGGCATTGCTGCGACATCCCAATTGGTTTCAAACAGAATCGTACGCGCTCGGTCAACAGACTGCGTTTCACCGGCGATCTGAAGCGCGCGAAGGCGTGCTTGCATACGAAGTGTTTCAGGAGCATCGGATTCGTAGAAATTGTCCAGCAAAGTTTCAGCTTGCAGCGTTTCCCCGATCTCGAAGCGCAGGTTTGCCTCCTGTAGCAACGCAAGAGCAGCTTCGTGAGTCCCGGGGAATAGACGTTGAAACTGTTGGAAGGATTGAGCAGCGGGCGCCAGAGCTTGCGTTTGCGATTGTGCGATTGCCTGATTAAAGAGTACGAACGCTAACAAACCCCGATCAAGATTGTTCTGGTGTAGCAGTCTTTTGAAATAAATTAGCGCCTCTGTAGGGCGATCCGTCATGAGCGCAGCATACCCACGAAGCGGCAAAATCATTTGCTGAAACTTGTAAGCGATAAATTCAGGTTCTGTGCCGTAATCCAGCTCCATGGTCTCAAAATGACCGTAACATGAAGCATAATCGCTCTCTCCAAATGCTTGAACCGCACGTTCTGTCTGTTCTTGAAGGGTTAAAACCGTTTGGCTGAAAAGCGACAGGTTTGAGCAGACCAGTAGAAATCCTAAAGCAATGGAAGACTTGAGAGGCATGGAATAAGTAGACTTATTAAAAAACAGGCTGACTGGCAAATTTTCACAGAGCGATCAAAAAGTACTGAAAAATTTAGGAACGCTATTGACAGAAGCTCATAATTGGTGGATTTCAATTTATTTTGGAACGGGGTGTAGCGCAGCCTGGCTAGCGCATCTGGTTTGGGACCAGAGGGTCGCAGGTTCGAATCCTGTCACCCCGACCAAAAGCTTTGCGCAAGCAAACTTTTTGTCGCGAGGGAGCCAGAGATGAGAACCTGCGAGTGAAGCAGGTTTCGGTAAAACCATAGACTTTTAGAGTCTATTTATAGGTATGTTCGTTCGGTTACGCAGGCATTCAGTATATTGCTAATATAGATAAAATTGCTGATGCTGCCGCTGGAATTCCCGTGCCTGTGCACTCCATTTTGTTATAAAACGGTTTACCAGAGCATTTTTTCCATACTTGCTGATCTCTTCCCACCATTCGGTGCTGCCAACAT
>CAZUYZ010000191.1:0-5221 GCA_964624365.1 uncultured Puniceicoccaceae bacterium | reverse complement strand
CAGGTTTCCAGCTGCGCGGGTAAGCACTCCATCAGAACCTGCCATATCCAGCGACAAAGTTGTCGATGGCCCGGCAGCGATTTCAAGACCACCTCCGGTCATAGCAGTAAAGTCCACGACACTGCCATCATTAGCGGCGCGGTTGATTGTTACGCCTAAACCACCCGAAGCAATGGTCACATCATCGATTCCAACGAAGCTGGCACTTTCAGCACTAGCCTTAAGCGCAGTCCACTTGCGGCTCGTATTTGTCTGATCGTTCATCAGCGCCAGAGCAAAATCAACCCCAGTGATTGTTAGCCCCAGTGCGCTTGAGGTTCCACCATCAATACCGACAAAAGCAGAAGCATCTGAAGCGCCAAGAGTTAATAGATCGACCGCCAAGTCGGCGCCGTCCACTTTGACCGTGGCTGTTGATTTCTTGAATGCAAATCCACCGCTAACCTGGAAAAACCCAAATAAATCAATCGTCAAATTGCCACTAACTTCCAGCAACTCACCTTCGCTGGCTGCCATGGAAAGCGTTGTTGTCATAGATGGGCCAGTTACAACCTCGACTCCCTGCTCAGCATAATCGACTAGAGAACCATCGGTAGCAGCACGATTAACCTTCACTGCCAAAGTATCCGCTGCAATCGTTACACTATCAATCCCTACAAAACTGACTGTATCCGCACTGGCTTCCAGAGAAGTCCATTTGCGACTCGCATTATTCGAATCCGTAAATAGCGCTAGACCAAAACTGACTCCAGTGAGGTCCAATCCCAGTGCATCTGCTGTGCCACCATTAATTCCGGCAAACGCATTCAAATCGTTGCCACCAAAGGTCAGCGATTCAACCTCGGTATCTACCGCTGTGCTACCACCCGATGGGAGCACTTTCACTGTTTTCACATCTTTGCGAACACCGAATCCACCGCTGGTTTGGAAGAAACCAAAGACATCCAGATTCATATTACCGGTAACTTCGATAAACTCGCCTTCGGCCCCATCCATGTCCAGCGTGATCGTTGCTCCACCTGGGCCAGCCAGTACATCGAGCTGCTGCGCTTTGTAATCGACGACCAGTGTATAGGCAGGAATTTCAGGATCTTTCTTGGTGAAGCCCTCAACTGTTTGCTTCAAGACAGCGTCTCTGGTTTCCGGCGTAAGTGTTACTTCCAGATCAGCAATGTCTTCGCCAGTCAAATCACCACCAAAACGAACCTGTAATTCGGAGCCGTTCCAGAACTCAACGGTGATCGTTGCTCCTGTTATCGTGAATACTGTATCCAGCACCGACTGCAACTCGGCCTGCGTAACATTCAGAGCGATCGCTGATGTCGTGTAGGTAGTTCCGCCGTAGTTCAGCTCAAGAGTAAATGAACCCGGCACACCGTTGGTCACAAACGAAACACTTTGTGTTTCGGCAATCGCTTCAACGCCGTTGTTGATCCGGTAAGGACTGACTCTTGCTCCGTTAAGACCGCCAAAGTGTGTAGTTATGTCACCAATATCTTCGGCAGCGCGGTCACCCACAAAACGAACATCAAAAGTTTTGTATTTACTGTCAGATTCATCGGCATCGTAACTTACGATTACATTGCCTGCGCCGATGGCGCTCAACCCTTCAAGCGCTGACTGAATCGCTGCTGCCATTACTGACACATCACTATCGTAGTCGATAGCGACTGTGAACTCGCCACCCAAACTGATCTGGAAACTGCCACTTGGAGCAGGACTATCTGCTGCGACACTTACCTGTAGAGATGACACATTTACTCCGGTAAGATCGCCGCCGAAGGTTACATACCATTCTTTCGCTACGCCTGAAACACTGACGTTGCCGACACCGGAGAGCGCCGCATTAAGCGCAGACTCCACTTCAGCTGCTGTGGCTGACAGGCTGAGACTATCCGTTGTGTAACGTGTGCCTCCCTGCCGTAGGTTTAGAGTGAAACTACCCGTTGCATCCGTATCAATGAAAACACGCTGCGTTTCGCTACCGCCGCCGCTGCCGTTAACCGCAGTGCCACTGCCAATACCAACCGTGCCGCCAGACAGATTGTCAATAATACCTAAAGTGTCTATGTTCTGACCAGCAAGTCCGTTGATGAAAGTAACATCGTACTTGTGTTCATTGACGTGGTTCTGGTCAAACTTGACACGCACGTTTCTCGTGCTGGTTTGCAGCGCAGTTGCAACTGCTGAACGAATGCGCGATTCATTCGTCAAAGTCATGCCTCCGGTGCCGAGCTTCACTGTCCCAGTACGACTGCCAATGATGTCAAATGTGCCTTTGGCAAAGTATGGGTTGGTGACGATGATAGAGAAACGCTCGCTGACTCCACCACTGACTGGTGTGCTCTCTGTCACAGAGACATCCACACTTGGTGGGTTTGTACGCAATAATTCAAAGACCAACTGTTTGTGCTCGTTGACACCTGCCTGCGAGGCTTGCGCTTCGTTCACGCTCGCACTGGTTGCAGCCGTTAACGTATTCACACCCAGTAATACATCCTGCCCTTCCAGACTACCAGCAAACTCAATCCTGAAGCCTTCCAGACGACTGCCGCTGATTTGCACATCGCCTGTGGATACGTTACTGAAGTCTTCCAGCGTCGTTTTGATCGACGCTCTTAAATCAGCGTCACTATCTGTTGTCTCAACTATAAAGGCCTGTGTTTCGCCACCCAAGCTAAACGTTAATGTGCCAACCGTATTTGGATAAATGTTCAGTTGATATACTGAGTTTACCTTTGTGATCACTTCCGGCTGCGTTGGGATTTCGACACCCTGATTGATCAACACCTCAAGCGTATCGGCAGACACGGTCAAATCATCGACACCGGCAAAAGAAACTTCACCTGCCTGAGCTTTCAGCGATGTGTACTTATGCTGCGTGTTCGCACGATCGGTCATGAGCGCTAACGCAAAGTCCAGGTCATTCAAGTCGAAGCCCAGCTCATCGGCAGTCGCCCCATTTAAGCCAGCAAACGCGCTCACGCTACTCGCTCCGATCGTCATCATATCAACTTCGATACTGCTGCCATCAGACAAGGTCACTGTCTCAATCTTCTTCTCAAATCCAAAACTGCCATCCACCTGGAAGAAGCCAAATAGATCCAGGTTCACGGCGCCACTGGCACGAATCAACTCACCCAGGTCACTGTTCATATCCAGTGTGACTGAACTTGCCGGCCCGGTAGTGATTGTCAGATTCTGAGCATCAAAATTCACCAGACTGCCATCTTCTGCTGCGCGGTTGATTTCCACGCCAAGATTGCTGCCGCTCAAAGTAACATCATCCAATCCAACGAAGGACAGGCTACCAGCGCTGGCCTGAAGAGCCGTCCAATTGCGTGCACCTTCTTGCTCCGAAGCCAACATCAATGCAAAGTCCGTGTCAGTCAGACTTACGCCAAATGCATCAGCGCTACCACCGTTTAAACCAAGGAAAGCGCTAACGCCATCGCCACCCAGGGTTAGAAGGTTCACGTCTACATCCGAGCCATCGGCAAGGGTCAAGGTCTGCGCGCTCTTCTCAAAAGCAAAGTCGCCAGAGACCTGGAAAAAGTTAAACAGATTCACATTCAGGTTGCCGCTGACACGGGTTAATTCACTATCACTGGCCGCCATGTCAAAGGTTACCGACTCACCGGAAGCAACCTCCACGGCTAAGTTATCCGCATCGAAGTCTACCAGACTGCCATCGGTTGCCGCGCGGTTGATTTCCACAGCTACCGTAGTCGCGCTCACCTCAAGGAAGTCACCGCCGACAAACGCTGCTGATCCTGCACTTGCTTTCAGCGCAGTCCACTGGCGCGAGCTGTCTGTCTTATCTGTCAAGAGAGCCAGCGCAAAGTCAACATCTCCAAGGCTCAGCCCGAGCGCATCCGCGCTGCCTGCATCCAACCCGGCAAACAACGTTAAATCACTTGCGCCAATAACAAACTTATCAACGTCGACCGTTGAAGCATCGCCCAGAGTGACCGTATCACTGCTCTTCTCGAAGAAGACACCTCCCTGAACACTGACAAAGTCCGCGATTGAAAGCGTTACATCTCCACTGGCACGCATCAACTCGAGGACGCTGCCGTCCATGTCCAGCGCGAGACCGCCCACAACTGCCAGACCCGCCTCGTCATCACCAGCGCCGTTGTAATCAATCACCTGTCCGTTTTCCGCAGCCAGATTCACCTCGACGCTGATTTCGCTGCCCGATAGCTCAAGCGCCTCTCCACCAGTGAAGCCTGCGCCGCCTGCAGTTGCCTGTAATGAGACGTACTGCTGCTGTGCATCCGCAGCGTCTTTCACAATCGCCAGTCCAAAGTCCACATCATTCAGGGAAAGACCGATCGCGTCAGCGCTGCCACCATTAAGTCCTACAAACGCATTGATTCCGGAACCACCGATCGTGAGCACATCCGCATCGACCAGCTCTACTGAAGTTGTGCCATTGGTCGCCGTTAAAGTCTTCTTTGACCGCTCAATACCAAAACGACCGCTGATGTTTACAAATCCCGCCAATTGCAGACCGATGTTTGCCACGGCTCGAATCAACTCACCTTCGCTGGCCGCCATGTTCAAATCCATCGATTGACCACTTGGGCCGATCGCTACCGTCAACGGTTTCTCTGCATAATCTACCAGACTGCCATCGGAGGCTGCACGGTTGATCCACACTTCAATCTGTTCCGCGGACAATTCCAATACATCACTACCCAATCCGGTGAAGGCTGCACTGCTTGCGTTTGCCTGCAAGCTGCTCCATTTGCGTGCCGGATCTCCGGAATCACTCAGCAGCGCCAGAGCAAAGTTGACACCTGTTAAGCTCAGTCCAACCGCATCAGCCGTGCCGCCCCCAATTCCTGCAAAAGCAGAAACATTTGAAGCTCCGATCAGCAACTGATCAACAGCTATTTCCGAACCATCGTCCAGGGTGATTTCGCCGCTCGACTTTTCAAAGGCAAAGCTACCACTGACACTGAAAAACTCTGAAAGAACAATCTCAAGAGCGCCGCTGGCCTGAATCAACTCGCCTAGGCTGCCATCCATATCCATCACAAAACTACTGGAAGGACCTGTTGTTACTTCAATATTCTTTGCCAGCAGGTCCAGCACGGTGCCGTCATTCGCTGCACGATTGATGTTCACCGTAAGGTTCGAGCCGGACAGGGCCACATCATCGATGCCAACAAAAGAGAGTCCGTCTGCGTTGGCCTGTAGACCCAGCCACGAG
>CAZUYZ010000190.1:0-2758 GCA_964624365.1 uncultured Puniceicoccaceae bacterium | reverse complement strand
CGTGATTGAGCGTAAGCGGGCTTACACTGTGTACCAGATTGGTGAAAGCAACGATCCCAATTCGATCATAAGGCCGCTTATCGATAAACTCCCGGACGACTTTCTTAACTGCATCGGAGCGCGTAACCCACTTTTTGCGGGTTGAGAGATCCAGCGCAGCCATTGAATCGGAGAAGTCCAGAGTGAGTATGATATCTATCCCTTCTGTATCGGTTGTATCGTGCATTTTTGCCATTTGAGGGCGCGCCAGCGCGACAATGAGCGCTGCCAGAGCGAGCAGACGAAGCCCAAGAAGAAAACGTCCGGGACGACTATGTCGCGCTCGGCTCACTTCTTTTGCCAGAGCAATACTGGAAAACCGAATGGCAGCTTCGGGCCCAGTGCGCCCAGCCAGCCATCCGAGGACTGGTAACAGGAGAAGCAGGAGCAGATACTCCGGGTTCTGGAACTGGAAGAAGCTCATGACTGCGTTTTCGATGTGTTTGTTTCAGCCTGTGCGAGTTTTTCGCATTCCTTGATGAGCTGCAGGGCATTTTGGGTAAGCTTTTGCCGTTCTTCTTGGGTCAGTGGTGATCGAGCAAATTTTACGTGATCACATTGTTGTAGGAACTCAGCAAGTATATTACGTGCGTCTGCGTCGAAGAGTGTGCCAGTATCTAGACTTTTTAGAAACTCATCCGTGGTTTTACCAAGCGCATCAACCGCTTTGCTCGCTTCGAAATAGTTGCGTAATGCCATGGAAGTCAACACGGCAAAGCGTTCGTCATCACCAGCCGTTAGGCTAGCAGCATATTCCAGTTCTTTAGTTGCCGCTTCAACTGGCGTTATTTGGCTACAGCAGTTTTTCTTTCTGCGGATATATTTAATCAGGTACCATCCAATCAGGCCAATAAGGATTATACCAAAGGCGACGAGGAGTATGATCTGCCAAGTTTCCAGAAAGGGGATTTCCACTGGGCCACGTACACGATCAAGCGAAGGTCCCGGGGGGAGTTCCGGTAAAGTCGGCGCTTGTTGGAATTGTCCGACAGGTAGAAACTGTTGGATACGATTTAACATTAGTAGCGTTTGGCTCGGCGAGCAAAAAGTTCACGTAGCGCCGGAAGATACGGCTTGTCAGTTTTGGCCTCAATCCAGTCGAGACCTTTTTTGCGCATGTTATCGGTGAAATATTCTATGCGTTTACGGTTTAAATTTGTGTAACTTTGACGGACTTTGGGGTCGTTGGTATCAATTTCTATGGTCTCTCCAGTTTCAGCATCTTCAAGAGTCACAAGGCCAACTTTGGGCAATTCGAATTCGCGAAGGTCGCTTATAGCAACACAAATTAGATCGTGTCTTCGATTGGTGAGCGCAAGTTTGCTGAACAGGCTGTCATCCTGAGATTCGTCGAGGAAGTCTGAGATGAGAAATGTAACGGTTCGTCGGTTCTGTATCCGATTCAGATAGTCGAGTGCAGTGGAGTGTGAGGTTTTTCGACCTTTTGGCTCAAAAAATAGAATGTCGCGAATGACGCGTAAAATGTGGCGCCGACCTTTTTTAGGGTGGATGTAGTGCTCGACCTGATCGGTGTAAAGCAGGACGCCCACTTTGTCATTGTTGCGCGTTGCTGAAAACGCCAGCACACTGGCAATTTCGGCGGCGTATTCACGCTTGCTCTGCTCCACCGAACCAAAAATGCCCGATGCGCTCAAATCGATCAGTAGCATCAAGGTCATTTCCCGCTCTTCACGAAAGACTTTTACAAACGGACGGTCCATTTTTGCGCTAACATTCCAGTCAATTGTGCGCACATCGTCTCCGATTGCATATTCACGCACCTCCTCGAAGTCCATGCCACGTCCTTTGAAAGAACTGTGATAGGAGCCAGTTACCGAATCCGTGACTAAATGCCGTGTGCGGATTTCGAGGCGTCGCACTTTTTTGATGATCTCTGCTGGAGACATGCTTTTAAAGAATCTAAAATTTGATTTTTTAAAATCTCTTAGGGCACAGGTACGGTTTCAAAAATAGATTGGACCAGATCTTCGCTGGTAATTTCCTCTGCTTCGGCTTCGTAGCTAGGTATTACGCGGTGACGCAGCACATCCATGCCGATTTCCTTAATATCCTGAGGGATTACATAGGCGCGACCTTGCATCAGCGCCCAGGCTTTTGCCGCAAGTGTGAGGCTAATAGTGGCTCGTGGACTGGCGCCGAATTGAATATACTGAGCAAGCTCAAGCTTGAACTCAGCGGGCGAGCGAGTTGCAAAGATTATATTGATCACGTAATCCCTGATCTTGGGATCGATATAGATGTCATTGACGAGTTTGCGGGCCTTTTGAACTGTCTCGAGTGTCGTTACGCCATCTACATTAAGGTTTGGATCGGTGGAACTCATCCGATCGAGAATTTCGCGTTCATCGGATTTGCTGGGATATCCCACTTTTAGCTTTAACATAAAGCGATCAACTTGCGCTTCCGGTAGTGGGTACGTGCCTTCTTGGTCGATTGGATTTTCTGTCGCCAGCACGAGAAACGGCTCTGGCAATGGATAGGTCGTGTCACCGATGGTTACCTGATGCTCCTGCATTGCCTCAAGGAGAGCGCTTTGCACCTTGGCCGGCGCACGATTGATTTCATCTGCGAGAACCATGTTGGCAAAAATGGGGCCCTTGCGTGTATGAAAGGTGCTGTCTTTAGGATTGTAAATCAGTGTACCAATGACATCAGCAGGCAATAGATCCGGTGTGAACTGGATGCGTTTGAAATTGGC
>CAZUYZ010000189.1:0-8872 GCA_964624365.1 uncultured Puniceicoccaceae bacterium | reverse complement strand
AACAAATAACCAATCGCCATAACAACGATTCAGAGGACCAAAGTACGAACAGAAATTTCTTGGATCAGGAAGAAAGTTTGTACAATGCAAGGTTACAAAACATTCTCCCTACAGGTGGTACAATCGCATTAGACTACAGACTTATAGACCGGGTAAATAATCAGGGTGGAATTAGTGGTTTTGGTGGTTTGGCCATTGACGGTGAGGATTTCCGTCAGTTTGAAACGTTCGTTGGGGTTACTTTTACGCAGCCTTTGCTTAGAAAAGAAAATATTGAAAACCTGGGTGAACAAAATCCCCAAAATCCGCGAGTTCGCATTCAGATGGCAAAGAAAACTTCAGACATCGCTTTTCAACAAGTTCGACGTGGATTGTCGACTACTATTTCACAGGTTGAAGTTGCTTACTGGAATCTTTATTCGGCGTTGGAAGAGAAGAGATTACGTGAGGAATCACTGGAAGTTGCTAAAGATATTTATGAGGATAATAGGGAACGGTTTCGCTTGGGCAAAATGGCCAAACTTGAATTATTACAGTCCGAGTCTGAGATTGCGGAGCGTGAAGCAAATTTAGAAGAAGCAGTAAAAAGACTGCATAATGCAAGGAATGAACTGAATACTTACTTTTCTGAGTCTTTGGTGTGCGCTGATTTTTCTTTCATTCCAGTTGACGAGCCGCAGATAGTTCCAATAGCTCAATCCTGTGAAGAAATCATGGCGGAATCTCTGTTTAATCACCCCGAGTACCTGATCCGAAAGGAACAGGCGGAACTGGAGGGTTTGAAACTGGCCTATGCCAAGAATCAGAGACTTCCACAGCTCGATCTAACGTTGAGTTATGGCTATAACGGTCTGGGTCTGACAGCAAACGGAGCCTGGCAGCAATTAGAAGATCAAACTCATGCAGATTGGCTGGCAGGTGTGCAATTAAGTATACCACTTTTCGGTGATCGAAAAGCCTATCGACAGATGTCTGCGGCAAAACGGAGAAAACAGCAGGCATTGATGAACTTAAAAAGCGTTGAAATTCAAATTCTAAATCTCGTAATCACGACCTATAAAAAGTTGAAATCAAATTTCAATGTGTATCAGAAGGCCAGCCAGGTTGTTAGTTTTAGAGAAGAACTGCTGGAGGCTGAGATAGCTAAATTGGAAGAAGGCAAGAGTAGTACTCGTCTGGTCTTTGAAATTGAAAGTGATCTGTCGGACTCGAAAATTGCCAGGCTTGCGAAGATGGTTGAGTATCAAAAAACACAAATTGAATTGTTACTTTTTCAAGGCACTTTTCTGGAAGCGCGCAATGTCGATATTAGTGAAGATCAACTTTTAAATTAAACTCAGCAGTGTTGATTCGTATTATGTCCATGTTAAAAAATATAATAGCAATTGTTTGTACCACAGCGATTTTTTCTCTAATTTCTTTTGCTGAAGTAAGTCGTGTGTCCGGCATTTTAGAACCTTTGCAGGATGCAGATATCAGTGCTTCCGTAGCTGGAAAAATCGATGCCATCCATTTCCGTGAAGGAGAGGCTGTTGATAAGGGCACTGTTGTGATTCAACTTAAAAACGCATTGGAACAATTGGAAGTGGATCGTCGCCAGATCATCTTTGATAGTAAAGCGGAGTTGGAGGCTGCTAATGCAAAGATGGAAACGCTCAAGGTAGACCTTGATTCAACGCAAGAGTTGTTCGAGAAAACCGGTATTGTCAGCCAGGAAGAGTTAAACAAGAAAGTCTTGGATTATAAGACAGCGGTTGCGGAAAAAGATAGAGAAGAGAGTGAAGAAATTCGAGAAGAAATCGAACTTCAGATGTCGAGATTTCAGCTTCAGCAACGTGCTATTGAAGCACCTTTTGCCGGACAAGTGGCGGATGTCTATTTGGAAGAAGGTGAAGACTGTAGTTCTGGTGAAGACCTTTTTCGACTGGTTGACTCGTCCAAATGTCATTTTGTATGTAATGTTGAAGCCAGTCTGGCGGCCTATTTAAATAAGGGACAGATTGTCGATTTGGAAATTATCTCAGGGTTGGATACTTTAGACAGACAGGGTGAAGTGGAATTTATAGCGCCCACCATTGATGCCGCGAGTGGATTGCGTAAAGTCAAAGTGTTGATTGATAACTCGGACTTTTCACTTACTCCCGGCACTACTGGCGAACTAATTATTAAGAATTAACGAAGTTACAAAATGAGCAATTTTTCATCTTCCGAGATAGATCGAATCGATCCTGATGAACTCGCAAAACTTCAGGAACTGAGAAAACTTGATGGATCACTGAAAGACTTTTGGAATCGGTATCTTTCAGAGTCAGGACAATTCATTAAGGCGCAGTCCGCAGCGCTTGTATACAAAACGGAAAATGACTGGCGTCAGGTCGGTAGTTGGAAAAATGCTAAATTTTCGACAACGAGAGACAAAGTCATCATGACAGTCTTCGAGAAATGGATTCAGGAGAATTCATTACCCACTGTTCCCGCTTATTACAAATTATCGGAGGACTCCAGTAGTGGTCTGACGCTCTTGTTTATCGTTCCAATGGTAACTCAATCACCATCTGAGACGATTCTGGCGCTTTATCTCACTTCTGTAAGCGAAGGCGCTCAATTCCAATCCAAGTTGGATCGACTCTCATTAATCAACGACATACCTGCGTCTTTTCAGGAACACTTGGGTTACGAGCAGTCCAAACAGACTGTCGAAGCGTTCGCAACATCTGCAGATCTATTGGTACTACTGAATCGCCAGAAGCGTTTCCTTGCTGCAAATATGACGCTATGTAATGAATTGGCGTCACGGTTTAATTGCGATCGGGTTAGCATTGGCTGGCTCAAAGAGCAGAGCGTCAAAGTGACAGCGATCAGTCACATGGAAAAGTTTGAAAAGAAGATGGACGCCGTGCGTCAGCTTCAGGCTTCAATGGAAGAATCGCTGGAACAAGACGCTGAAATTCTTTCACCACCGCCGCTTGATTCTAATTACGTCTCGCGCGACCATAATGAGTACAGTATTGCACAAGGGATCAACCACCTATATTCAATTCCACTTCGGAAGGCTGGCGAAGCGGCTGGTGTTATCACCTTTGAGCGCAGCAAAGTATTTACCGAGCAGGAACAACTGCACCTTCGGTTAGTCGGTGATCATGTATCTCAACGTTTGTTGGATTTGCAGAAATGGGATCGCTGGTTTGGGTCTCGTTTTTTCTACTGGTTCAAAGAAAAAATGCAGGAGATGCTCAGCGTGGAGTTTACCTTACGCAAAGCATTGTGTATTGCAGGTGTTTTGCTTGTTCTATGGTCGGTGTTTTGGCGGATTGATTATAGAGTCAAAGCGCCCTTTATTGTGCGTTCTGAGAACGTTCGCTATATTCCGGCGCCGAATGATGGATACATTAAAGAAGTTAACATCGAAAAGGGTGATTTTATACCCTCAGGCAGTTCTCTGCTGAACCTTGATGACCGCGAATTGTTATTGGAAGAGTCTGCGGCAACTGCGGATAAAATACGATTTGAGCGCGAAATCGCAAAAGCGCGCGCGCAGGGTAAACTTGTGGAAATGCGTATTGCCGAAGCCCAGTATCAGCAGGCACTTGCTCGTCTCGAGAAGGTAAGCTATCTTATTGAGCAGTCGAACATTACTGCTCCTTTTGATGGTGTAGTCGTTGAGGGTGATCTTAAGGAAAAAATTGGAGTTCCGGTCAAACAGGGTGATCTTCTCTACAAAATCGCCCAATTGGATACCTTGTATGCAGAGCTAAAAGTAGATGAAGACGACGTTCATGAATTAAGTGTTAACGACGAAGGCTCCCTTGCGTTTGCGAGTCAACCCAACGACAAGTACCCTGTAATTGTTGAACGCATAGAACCACTTGCCCAAAGTGAGGAAGAAGGTAACATATTCATAGTGCGCTGCCAATTTACCGAGGATGCCGACGACTGGTGGCGGCCTGGTATGAGTGGAATTGCCAAGCTAACGGTAGACAAGCGCAGCCCATTGTTTATACTAACTCATAAGACTATAGATTACTTGCGCCTGCGATTCTGGTAAGTTCTTGGGAGTCTGTAGCCGACTAAAAACACGTCACAAGAGGTATTTATTCTATGTCAGATAATTCAAGTACGTTTAGTGAAGTTTGGTATCGAGTAGCTCATCAAAGTGTGACTTTGCGCTCGCAGGTGAAAATTACGCGGCAGTTTTTTCGTGGTGAAAAGTGGTATGTCCTCGAAGATCCATTCAATAACCAGTTTTTTCGTCTTCGGCCTGCGGCGTATGACTTTCTGGTACGTTTAAATTCAAGGCAAACAGTTGAAGATACCTGGCTGGAATGTTTAGAGTTAAACCCCGAGAATGCGCCCGGTCAGGAAGAAGTCATACAGCTCCTCTCACAGTTGTATCACGCCAACTTAATTCATTATGAGTTACCCGCAGATAGTCAGAAATTCTTTGAGCGTTACAAAAAAAGGAAAAATAAAGAGACTCGGGCAACTTTGTTGAACATAATGTTTGCCAAGTTCCCTTTCCTGGATCCGAACGATTTTCTTGAGCGCGCTAAACCCTACATACGTTTCTTTTTCAATCCGGTAACTTTTCTGATATGGTTGGGCATGGTGGGTTATGCTGTCAAGCTGGCTCTGGATAACTGGTCCGAGCTTCTGGATCAAAGCCAAAGTGTTCTGGCTCCCAAAAACCTTTTCCTGCTGTATACCTGTGTTATTGTGATCAAAGTTTGCCACGAGTTTGGGCATGCTTTCCTTTGTAAGAAGTATGGTGGCGAAGTGCATAAAATGGGCATTATGCTTATGCTATTTACCCCCATACCCTTCATTGACGCATCTTCCAGTTGGGCCTTCACAAGCAAGTGGCAACGAATTTCAGTAGCTTTCGGCGGCATATTGGTAGAGCTTTTTATTGCGGCAGTCGCAATGGTTATCTGGGCAAATACAGGCGATGGGCTCATCCACAACCTAGCCTACAACGTAGTGTTTCTGGCATCGGTAACAACGGTTTTGTTTAATGGGAATCCTCTGCTGCGCTATGATGGTTACTACATGTTGTCAGACTGGTTGGAAATCCCCAACCTGACTTCACGCAGTACACGTCAATTGTTTTATCTGTCGGAACGCTTTCTATTGCGTATTAAAAAAGCCAAATCAGCAGCTCACAATTTCATCGAAGCCTGTTGGCTTGTGGTATACGGTATCACTTCACTCATTTATCGAATTGTCGTGTTTGCTGGGATTATACTGTTTGTTGCTAATCAGTTCCTTGTCCTCGGTATCATAATGGCGGCTATTTGTCTTGTTTCATGGGCAGTAACACCTTTGTGTCGTTTTGCGAATTACCTCTGGACCAGTCCTCAATTGGAGCGAAATCGCTTTCAGGCGGTTACTAATACCGGAGTGTTATTTGGCGCATTGTTTATAGCTCTGGGACTATTGCCTTTTCCTAACTACTTTCATGCGCCAGGAGTGATTCAAGCCAAAGAGTTCAGTCAAATAAGCAATGAGTATCCAGGATTTGTTGAAGAAGTATTCGTTTCCAGCGGAAGCTACGTAAAGAGAGGTCAACCCTTGTTTCGCTTGGAGAATGAAACGCTGAATTTTGATTTGAGAAGTTCGGAATCAAAACTGAAGGAAGTGAAAGCGCTCTATCTTAGCGCTCTCAAAAACGAAGCTGAAAATCTAGCTCCGATTGAACAACAGTTGGAAGTTCTCAAAGACCAGATAAAGCACTACAAAACACGAATTGATTCACTTACAGTGCGGGCCCCGCATCGGGGCACCTGGGTGGCGCCTCAGGTGGATGAGTTTCAGGGGATGTGGTCAGACCGAGGAAATCCAATTGGCTATGTTGTAAACAACGATTCCTACTATTTTTCATCAATTGTTTCACAAGATGATGCCTCAAGGTTATTCAATGAAGAGATCCCGGATGCGCGTGTTCGACTTGTCGGTGAATCAGAGCACAAGATTCCTGTTCATGATCAACGGGTAATTCAAGGCGAACAAAGCCAGCTTCCTTCTGCTGCATTGGGCTTTTATGGCGGTGGCGACATTGCTGTTTCCAGCGAAGATGCAACACAGTCAAGTGAGCCTTTCTTTGAAGTGCGCTCCGACATATCTAATGTACCCGAAGTAAACCAGATTCACGGACGCACAGGGCGTATCCGTTTCAAACTCCCTTCTGAACCGCTCTTTTCACAATGGTCACGTTCTTTGTGGCAGTTGTTGCAAGATCGTTACAAAATCTAATACCGATGACAGAAATAAGCTATCGACATGTCGAAGTCCGTGAGTCGGCTAAGATTCACAAAGGATTTGATGCCATAGCTCATAATATTGTTGGCAGATTCAAACGACGCAAAGTTAACTTTAAAGAATTGGTTGATCTGGCAGAATCAGTTGAAGCTGAAGCGGATCGTTTTAAAGGATTAAAGAATGAAGCTCTTAGAGAAGATTTAAAGAAATTCGGAGAATTATTTAGACGAAAAAAAGCAGAAGTTGACGATGAGCAACTTGCTGTTGCGTTGGCAGCTGTTCGCGAAGCAGCTGCGCGAAAAACAGGGCTGCGACCATACAAAGAGCAGTTAATCGGTGCGCTGGCCCTGCACAAAGGTTACCTTGCAGAAATGGCGACGGGTGAAGGTAAAACCCTCACAGCTTCACTTGCAGCGATTCTCAATGGTTGGTCAGGTCTGCCGTGCCATGTTATTACGGTGAATGATTACCTTGCTGAACGGGACGCGAAGTGGTTTAAAGAGCTCTTTACCTTTTGCAAAGTTACGGTTGGGTACGTTGTCGGCGAGATGGAACCTCAGGAACGTAAACGCAATTACAATCATGATGTTGTTTATACAACGAGTAAGGAAATCTGCGCAGACTTTCTACGGGATCGTATACAATTAATGATGGTCAAAGAATCGACCCGATGCGTTCTGCGCAAATTGCTGAATCCGAGTGGCAGTCATGCCGACAGACTGACCATGCGTGGGATGCATACTGCTATTATTGATGAAGCCGACAGTGTTCTTATCGATGAAGCAGTCACTCCACTGATTATAAGTCGTCGAAATAATAATGAGTTTCAGCTTGGAGCTGCAGAATCGGCAAAAAGAATTGCTCAGAAACTTGAACGTGGCGCACACTATACAATCGATTCTCTTTACAAAGAAGTCAAACTACTGGATGCAGCTGACGAAGTCATTGAACAAGTGCTCGAAACGATTCCGGTTCAATGGCGAAACCTCGCCCGACGACATGAAATTGTCAAACAGGCGATATCCGCAAAAGAATTTTTTCATTTAGGCAAACAATACATTATTCAAAATGGAAAAATTGTCATCGTCGATGAAGCAACGGGTCGCCCGATGCCAATGCGGTCTTGGGGGGAAGGCCTGCATCAGGCAATTGAAGCCAAAGAGAATTTAGAGCTGACACCACCGAATGAAACGATTGCCAGAATGAGTTTCCAGAGATTCTTCCGACTATTCAAAAGGCTTTCCGGTATGTCGGGAACTGCCAAAGAAGGTGCGGGTGAATTCTGGAAGATTTACCAATTGCCAGTTATGCAGATTCCGACACACAAACCCTGTATTCGGACACATCATTCGGAACAGGTTTTCAGAACCCAGAAAGACAAATGGTCCGCAATACTTGATGAAATCATAAAAATACACGCCTCCGAACGACCCATACTTATTGGAACAAGAACGATTCAAGCAAGCGAGCACCTGGCCGGACTTTTAAAAGAGCGTGGAATGTTGTTTAACTTGCTCAATGCCACCAATACCAAAGACGAAGCATCTATTGTCGCCAATGCCGGGCATCGCGGTCTCATTACAATTGCGACCAATATGGCAGGGCGGGGAACCGATATTAAACTCTCAAAGGATGTTGCCGAATTGGGCGGGCTTCACGTCATCGCCACAGAACGGCACGAATCCCAGCGTGTCGATCGTCAGCTTTTCGGTCGGGCAGGCCGCCAGGGTGACCCGGGAAGTTGCATTTCGTTCGTCAGCCTGGAAGATGAATTGTATCAAAGATTTTCCCCCGCGCCTATTCGATGGTTAGTTGGTAGAGTTTCCACCGATTTAATTCCGGAGAGAATTTCAAAGATAGCAATGACAGGCTGCCAGTATGCATCCCAGCATATCGCTTTCAAACAGCGTTGCAACGTACTCCGTAAAGATAGCTGGCTAGACGAAGCGCTCTCTTTCGCCGGATCGAATTATCAGTAATACTCAACTAGCCCGGATATCTCACAAGCTTCAGAAGTGTCTCTGGCAAGGCGCGAGCCGGGTTCTGCGAAGGCGCGCACTAAAGTGCGTAACTGAGCGGGTTCCGCGCTCGTAACAAAGCCAAAGGCGCTTGTGGACTTGAAGCCTATTGGCAAAACCCGGGCAAACACTGTGTATTGTGAACAAAATACACAAGTTTTTGATAATGATAAGCATAATTCTTTTTGCCAATAGGCTGGTGAGATATTCGGGTTAGTACCTTACTTTTAAAATCCGTGCATGTTTTGCACAGATTTTGATCTTAAAAGGCTGATGTTGGAGGTAGTCGTTTCAATGCTTAATACTCGATCCTGTTTATCGTGCATCTTGATTGAACTGTGCCCGCGCGTGTGTTCGAGCCGTGTGCCTTCTACGTAAGTATTCAAGGGCGAACTTACTTCATCAGCACTGGCCTTTGTCAGAGGCTTGCCCATAATAACAGTACACATCAGCAGACTTGACTTCATTGACTGCGCCACGAACCAGTTCTTTGTAAAGGGTTGTCAAGAATACCGTACCCGTAGCCCCAGGGTTTTTTCATTTGGGCGGTCTTTTGCGTATCAATTTTGAGGCGAAGCCGATTTTGTACTGTGCTCTCT
>CAZUYZ010000188.1:0-14552 GCA_964624365.1 uncultured Puniceicoccaceae bacterium | reverse complement strand
TTGAAGCTCCCCTACGTACTGTCCGGACACTAATTCTTCTTTAAGTCTAACTTTAAACTGTTGTTCGACTCCAGGAAGCACTGCACGGCTGTCATGATTTAATTTGACAGTTTGAATAAGCTTTTTGTTTTCGATAGAACTTATGTAGCAATTTCCGAAGGGACGGATATGCACGTTGCCCTTATTATGGACAGTCAAATCAACTGAATCGCTGCCCACATGAAAATCTACAATCTCATAATCATAGATTTCAGTACCTTTCACTGATACGATAAAAGGTACTGATATTTTTGTAAGAATCGCAACGTTTGCTTCTTTTGCATTTGCAGGTTTTTCCAAAAAGGCAATACGAGCATAATACTCACCGGAAGCTGTTTTGGGAATTGAAACTGCGTATTCTAAAGATGAAGATTGCTTCGCTTCCACAAAGATCACATCCTGATATAAACTAAGCCAATCAGTTTCTGCTTCTCCCGTATCAGAGTTATCTTGAAGCGAAATTTCCACATTAACAGGAACTCGCTTATCGTTGACCAACGTGATGGAGCCATTTATTTCCTGCCCGGCATCAGCTTGCATCATAGTACGTAAGGGTGTTATCTGAAGAGAAAACGAACTTTTGACTCCAAACAAGGACACTCCTCCAATAACTAAAAAACTTAGCAGCAATCTAAACATGGAGCTTTGGGGTTACAAAAGTTATCAGTTGAGAAAGGATATACTCATTTAAAGCCTATACTTTCTATCATTCCAAAGAATACTTCTAGGGAAGAAGAACCAGCTCGACTATTACAGTTGCACTATATGTTCCAACGGGTTTACCTGCGATATCGACTCCAAAGTTGAAGACTAAGCTGTCATTTTTTGTGAGATCTTCATTCTCTGAAGAGGCCACTGATGCAGCATTCTCCACATCTGCAGAATCATCTAAAACAAAAGAAAACTCAGCTTCGTCCTCATCTTCCCAGTCGATATCATCAGTAACATCCCCATCGGCGCCTTGATCCACTTTGAATTGAGCGATATTATTATTTGTAGTTCCATCAACAAGCCCTGCTATATCACCGTCGTTTTGGGTGGATACAATGATCTTCCATCCACCAGCGCCTCCGTTAGCAATAAAATAACTTCCTGTTACATTATTGGACTCAAAACGAGACGAACCATCTGTGGCCTGTAACGTTCCACCGAAACCAATAGCTGTTTCATTAATGGTCAAACTAGAGTTTCCAGCACCAATTGTAGCACTTACAGTGAGAGTATCACTTTGAGCTAAAGTGAAGGATATTGTTCCTAAAAAGAACCCTAACGTTAAGATTATATTTTTCATTTCTATTTATTCTTATTTTACTGAAATCTAATTATTTAGACAGGATTACGAAAATTACATTATGTTGTTTATGGCTGCTGAACTTGTGGCTTGGACAAAAAAACACGGTAAAAAAGCGGAAATTGGCTTTTTGCATTCACATCCGTGTAGGAGGTAGTTTCACCTTGCGAGGCAATTTCAGCAGGTTCGGTCAATTCGACTATCGAATTATTACTTTGAAGAACCTCGATGGTAGCGTTTGGATCAGCCAAATTGCTCAACGAATCGGGTCCACAGCGAAAAACTCTGTAAAAACGATTACCAGGCGCCATTGGTTGACTACTATTAGGCACAGACGACCAAACAATTTCTGCATCCTCTCCAGATAAAAAAGTCTCAATTATTTTTAATTTTGAAGAACCATCTGTGGGATCTGTACCTGCAAAATATTCAAAGTAATCGAATTGACCGTCGCCATCGTAATCCGATGTTGGAGTAATTTCATGATTTGGAGGAGTCGTTTCAAAAAAACTGTTAAACCAGTTTTGAAAATCTGGTGCAGCCTGTGGTTCTCCGACAATAAGACTGACCGTTAATATATCTTTAGTTGAGGCTTGTGCAGCCAAATGAGAAGTCAGTAAAATAAATGCGAAAGTCTTACAAACAAGTTTTATCAAACGATACTCTTTAGCGTTTTTCAAATTATATTCAATAGTTGAGACAAGAGGTTAGTAAATATTACTTAGTGGTTTGATGAGATTATTCATGCGTCAATGCAACGAAATTTTAATGAAGCTTTAAATAATTACTTCTTGTTCCAGGTATGCTGATTTTTTGAGGTGTGTAATCCCGCGTCTAACCTCCATATTCACCCATTGCAAAGTACATCGAAATCGCGGCAATCATGGCATCTATCTTTAAAGAACGCTCTCGCCCAGCCAACTCAAAGAGCTTCGCTGCCTTTTCCGCATAGGCTTCCTTAAACACGATGATTTTAGCAAGAAAGCAACATTAAGAACCTAACGTGACTGTAGACTCACCTTATTTAGCTGGTTGCCGCGACAGATGTCCATAACTTCGGTAATGTGCTTCAAGGCTACAGCTTCATCAGCAATCAACAAAACGGGAATGTCCGGGGTGGTTTCTCCAATCAACTCAATCGCCTGCTCGAATTCAGTTAATTGGAGAAAACGATCATTAAGATAGAGTTTTCCTTCCGGATCCAGCGCGATGACGACTCTTTCTTTGAGTTTGTTTTCGCCAGCCGTTTCGATCTTCGGCACAGTGATGTTTAGTGTACTTACCTGCTTAAATTGCATGGTTACCAAAAAGAAAAAAAGCAGCACTGTCAGTACATCAACCAAGGGCACTATGTTAATCGACGGTTGCCGACGTCTGCGCGAAATCAAATCCATCTTTATTGCTCTTACCGGTGATTTTCCAGTTCGAAACATTTAACTGTCCGAATGCTTTTGCATCGACTTGGATAGACACTCAACACCGACGCTAATTCGTGTTGCAAGCCATTCGACACGGCGCATTAGGTATGCATGTGCTATGAGTGAAGGTATCGCGATTGCTAGTCCGATAATGGTCGTGTTCAAAGCCATTGCAATGCCGCTGGTAAACGCATTTGTATTTGTCAGTCCACTTTCGGCAAAAAAATTCCCAAATACCTGAGTAAGACCGGTTACCGTACCCAGTAATCCAATTAGAGGCGCCGCACCAACAATGGCTTCGAGTAAAAACAAACCGCGTTCCAGTTGACCTACCTCCATACGTGCAAGCGCACTCAGAGCTTCAGAATTTGGCTTTTGTTCATGGCAGAATTTGATGATACGCCCCATCGTTGAGCTTGAATCACCCTGTATTGTTTTCAAATCTCCTTGAACGAGAGTGTTAACTACATCCTGCGTTACCACCTTTCTTTTGCTGAGTGCAATCAATCGTTCAACGACAATAAAGACTGCTATCGATGAACAAACAAGCAACGGATATATGAAAAAACCTACGTTTGTTATTAAACTCATAAACTTTCATTTTTTAACTCTACATTCGGTAGTCAACTCTGGTTGAGTTTTATAAGCCGTGGATACAGAATAATTTATGCAAACAAACCAAGTTTGTTTGCATAAATTGAGCATAAGCTCACTTATCAAAAAAGAGGAGACAAAAATATATCTCCTCCAATATCAACTCTCAAACGAGCAAAATACTTGGGTTCGTTACTTGGTAAAGGAACTGTTACCAAATCAAAGTCAGACATATCCGGATGATCTTCTACAGAAAAGTTATCAGAAGAAAGTTCGCTCCAGTCATTTGGATCTAATGTAGTTGAAATTTCGACACTATAATCGGTAAAACTCATGCCACTTTTGCGGCGATTAAATCTAAAAATGTAGCTTCCTGCCTCACTGGGTATCAAGTCGGGTAAGAGAGATTGATCCTGAGTGGAAAGAGTGCCCCCGAGTGCGTATTCCAGACGTGCGTTGAGTCCGTCGCTGTCGTGATCCGCTGTCCAATCATCCAATGAAGGACTGGATGCTAATCCAAGTTGGTTAGAAAGCCACTGGTCGGCAAGGCCGACATCAATCTGAGCTATGTAAACCGTTCCATCAACACCGGGTTTCCCCGCCGTATTTGAGCCAACAGGTATGCCTCCTTTTACGGTTACAACAGCAGTTTCATCAAGAGTCTTAGAAATCTGATAATAGGCAACGATGCGTCCACCACCACCGCCGCCGCCGTTAGGATCACCGCGACTGGCGTTGCCACCATTCCCACCACTGGCGTCCAGATTGCCGTTGATGATAATTTCTCTGCCATACAAGAGTATGCCGCCACCGCTACCGCCGCCGGAAGTTAATTGGCTATCACTTTCAGCGCCGTCACCACCGGATACATCAATCAATGCATCAGTGGCGATTTCTAAAGTATTAGCAGCTATAAGACCGATACCACCGCCGCCGGCTCCACCACCTTTTTTGTATGATCCACCAGCGCCACTGCCACCAGAGAGAGAACTAAGGTAAATGTCTCCATAAGCAGTTCCGCCGGGGCCGCCACTAGCGCCGCCATTGCCACCAAAACCACCGCCGCCTGAGGGTGAATCTGCGCTGCTACTGCTGCCGCTATTTGGGCTGCCACCAGGGCCTTGGCCATCCGGTGAATTTTCAGGTGTATGACGATTAAATGCGTCTCCACCGTTTCCACCTCCGACAATACCAGATCCCTGCGTCTGGTGAATTCCATGCCCGCCGCTTAAGTCGATGGTTGTCGCAACTCGCAAGTCATTTCTGGACATAATGATGATTGGGCGAGAACCTTCAATTCTGGGCTGAGTTGTCAGATCCACATCGTCAAATGTAAAGACTGCAACGGTTGATCCGTCTTTGTTCAAATAATCAACACCAGAACCGTTTAAATCACCGCTTAGCCGCAACGATTCTGTGTTAAATAAAAGATTAGACGTGGAACTGGTAATGGCGCCGATTGCATCAAAATCGGCAGGATTTGGTACTGCCTGTTGGTTGGTTACACTGACAGTAACGATCTCCTGACCGCTGTAAGTAAGTGTTCTTTCGCTGTCTGATTCGTCTTCCTGGATAGCCGTATACTGCAGGTCATAGGTTCCGGTCTGGCCAAAGATTGCCGTTGTTGACGCTTCATCAGGATTGTCAAATTCAACTGATCCGGGGCCGTTCAATACCGTCCAGCCGGTTTGTATTGCTGAAGAACTTTCGGGTGAGAGTGTAAAATGATCTACGTCAGCGTTCAGATTGATTGGTGTTCCCAAGTCCACTCTGAGTTTCTTTGAACCACTTTGCCAGTTAGCCAGGTCATTCCATATGCTTCCTTGTCTCTGATTTGGAGTCGTCGCATTCAACAATGCAGAAGAGCCAAGACGATCTTCGAGTTGTTTGTAATAGAGACTGCGTGGAGTAACCGTTTCCTGATGGAATTCCCAGAACCCGAATGGCTCATCGGGAGCATCCTCTCCTTCTACTTTGATTCCGATACATCCAATAGCGAAGTTCATAGCTCCTTTAGGTGCATCGCACATGAAGCTATCGGCCACACAATTCCAGAAAACTGTTTGTGCGCCCGCCCATCCGTGACCTGACCCGGAGTTCAGTCGATTGTGTACGTTAATTTTCTTGCCTTTTACGTTGTCCAGCAGGAGTCCTTCTGCATAGCGTTGATGCGGTCCAATGTCTGAGAACGCATCTTTAGCAAGGCAATCGACAAAAACATTGGGCCCAACAGTCCTTGCACCAGTGACAAAATCATGACGCCCCTGGTTTGTATAGCACCGCTGAAAGAGGACAAACGATGCACTACCGATGTTAAACGAGTAGCGTCGTCCACCTTGTATTTTTGACTTTGGATCGAGTTGTGCACAGTCTTCAACAGTGACATACTGACTGCTTTCATTTACATTAATACAAGCAAGACCGAAGTATTTGGCTGTTACTTGCCGAGCCCAGGCATTTTCAACTTTTTCAAACAGCACGGCGGTCCATCCATGATCCTCCTCATCATTAGTGATAAATGCCGATTCAAGGCGAATTCGCTCAATGCCGACTTGGCGTATTGCATCGTCGAAACTGTACTTATACAATCTACCACCACCATACTGAGATTCGATTGCATGCACCAGGGGTTCATTCACGGTTATCCTGTTACCGTTAATTTCTGTAACGGTGCGCGGCATATTGGAAATATATGCCTTAGGGGTCCAATTCTTATCCGTCGAATCCTCATCCTCCGGATCCGTTGCCTGCAAGTCGTGCATTCCAATTGCTTCAATCCATTCCTGATTCGGTGTGCGACTGAAAATAACTCTGTCTCCGACTTCAAACTTACCTGGCAAATTTACACTGAATGAACGAGCCCCGCTGGGCACCAGTTGATCTGTAATTAGGGCCACAGTGCCATCAATTTTGTCCCATCTACCGCCGCCAATGAACTCAAATAAATTGTCCTGTGTGGTTGCAGTAAAGAGAATAACGGTCCCTTTGCTGTGCTGTCCTTCACCTCGTATGATGATACCACTATCTCTGATTTGCAGTGTCTGTGAGACGCGGTAAGTTCCTGCCTTCAATAGAAGCGTGCCACGAAATCCCCCCACTGTTATATCCATATCGGCAATCTGGTTAATAGCTGCCTGTATGCGTGCGTAGTCATCGTCACTGTTTGGATCTGGCTCCAGTTCGATCTCAACAGGTACCCAGGGAATGGTTACACCTCCTCCCATGTATCCGGCGTGTGAAAAATCGATCATTTGGTTGCCTGTACTCGTCTGCCCTTCGTTGGCATAACCTTCATAGATCAGTTCGCCATTGCTGTTAGGATCGTTATTTGGATAAATAATACTCGACGTTTGGGCTGAGAGAATGCCACAGACTGTAATTAAAGCGACAATGCCGATTGTAAGAACATTTTTGGATGTTTGTTTCAAAGTATTCAAATTTATAATGATGAAATAATTTACCTAATTTTTAATAGCCCACAAGTTTAAACAAAAAATAATCCTTAAATGAGAAATTAGAACCTAGCAGCTGAAAGTTAGTTGCTGATCATTAGAACATTATTAATCCAGTGAAAAAATAGATGGCATGTTGCTTTGCGTATGCTTGAGTATTCACCAATGAAATTTCACGTGCGTAAAATCAGTCCACAGCAACAGGAGATTCTTTGCCGCAATGCTATCGCGCTTGTGTATGAAGAGGGTTGACCAGCGCACAATAAGCACTTACCCCTTCGAGCCCCACTGGAAGCAAATCTAACCCGGAGTACGCAGCCTGACAGTCATCAGACGCACCTGCACCACAGAGCACGAAGAAGGCTGTGCAAAAAACCTTAGACCAGCTTGCACGTGGTCACTGGGGCGGCTGCGAAATACGCAATCACTGGATTCGGGACTACTGCATGCGCGAAGACAAAAAAACCAGATTCAAAAACTACAACCTGAACTGTGCCCTTGCTGGACTGAGAGTGTGCCTGATTACGATCAAATCACTGGCGTACCCAACACGGTGTTGGACCGAGATTCAAGAACGATGCCAGAGGGATCCGACCATTGCTTTCCAAGCTCTCAACAAGATACGAGCCAAATAAAGTCACCTTGGGATAGGCCCTAGATAGTACAGTAATATTTGTGGGTAATAGTAAGAATCCGAGAGA
This sequence comes from uncultured Puniceicoccaceae bacterium, assembly GCA_964624365.1. GTDB lineage: Bacteria > Verrucomicrobiota > Verrucomicrobiia > Opitutales > Coraliomargaritaceae > Lentimonas. Next base: position 7,057 of record CAZUYZ010000188.1, on the reverse strand, counting down.
GGCCGGAATCTCTGTAACAAGGAATTCCTCCTACAGACCCTTCCTATACTATGGAAGTGTGTTAAGCTTGGCCGGAGATTAATTTTTGTTGATAGCTGAATTTGATATTTCGTATAATAATAATGATTACGTCAGCGATGAACCAGATCTAGATCTGGAAAGGGCAATCGCTTCCAGGTTTCTCCGCAATCATTGGATCTGAAAATTTCCTGCCCGTTTGTTCCGAAGACAACTTTGTTTTTAGCAAATTCCGGCGAGAAGCAAATCGCTGACGATGAGGCGGGAAAGGAGTCAAGATGGGACAGGTTGATACCCTGTGCGCCCAAGGCCATTCCGACCGGAGCAAAAGTTTTCCCCGCATCAGTGCTGCGAAAGAGCCCTTGGCCCTTGATCGAAACCAATATCGTCCCATCCGTAGCAAAATCCGGTGATAACGCAATCTCGCTCACGACACCGATACGCACAGGTTCTGGGGTATCTGGCAAAACCCAAGTTGACCCTCCGTCGGGTGACAGGCGCAATCCTGAAAACGATCCCGTAGCCACAAAATCGCCGTTAGCTGTTTGTGCTGCCTGCATACGTAAACGTCCGCTTAATGGAGGCGTGATGTCCAGAACTACCCATGATTCTCCATCATTGTTACTGCGCTCAAGCACCGGTTCGGTTCCAGGCTGAGCTGGTTCCAGAAATGGCGCACTACCAGAGTAAATGCGGTCCATTCCGCGATTTGAAGGGATAACAGCCAAGGCACTGATTTCGGAGTCACAAGAGTCTTTGACACGGCTATAGCCATCGTCATATTGATTGGCGCGGAAGAGACCGTTGTGGCCGGTTCCAACATAGACACGTCCTTGATCTGTCACAGAAACAATACTGGGATGAATGGTCAGCTCCGTTTTGGGGCGTGGCGCATATTTGTTCATAACTTTTGAGAACCATTCGCTGGAACGCATCATATTCTCGATCGGTGGCCTAACAATGCTTAGACACCATGAGACGAATCCCTTGTTCCGCAAAGATATGCTGTGCCAGATAAAATCTGGTGACTTGCTATAGAGCACGGCTCCCTTAACCGCTGTCAAAATGACTCCATCGTTCCAGTAATCGTGCGAGAATTTGACATCCCGAATGCGCATGTCGGACAAACCTTTCTTTGCTATGGTCCAGGTTGCGCCTTCGTCTTGAGATATTGCAACGCCTGCCCCGTAGCTGGCAATTGCGATGGCGTGGTCCCCATCGCTGTTCGCACCGGAGATTGCAAAGGCCATCACGGTATTCGCTGGCAGGGTATTCGCCTCGTTCCAGGTTGCGCCTAAATCACTGGACAGGAACAAACCACCATAGCCTGCAACGGCTATGGTCGGCTCCATCTCATCGTGTTCAACGATCGATACCGAACGGAAATGTGGAGATAAATATCTTGGGGTTTCCGCTTGCGAGCTTCTGTATAAACCTTTTTCGGACGCCGTGAACATCTGACCGCCATCATCTGAGACAAAGACATTTTTCCAGGAAGTTGCTACGACCAGAGGGCTTTGTCCAGGTCGGACGGTGGCTGCGAGATCCGTGATTTGCTCGGAAGCGACGGGCCCAGGTACTTGTTCGAAGTTTTGAGCGTCATCGGTCGACCTGAAGATCCCCGCCCCATCTGTTCCAACGAGAATAGTATTTTGTCCATCCAGACTCGACGCAACTGCAAGCGTTGTGATGGTTAGGTTCTTAGGTGCAGACCAGAGAAACTCCGGCGTTGTGTCCCCTTGGTTCAGAACAAAAAGGGTACCCCCAGCTGTTCCGACTAGAATACGATCTGAAGACAGGAAAACAGCTGCAGTTGGTTTATCATCAAGAACGGGTCCTCTGTGCCACAATTCGGAATCTGGATAATAAGTGGAAATCTCACCCATTGCAGACGCTGCCACAACTACCCCCGATGGCCCGGATGCAAGTAGGACGCTGTTGAGATCGGCAAGGCCCTCATTGGCCTCAGTCCAACTCAGACCGCCATCAGTTGACCGGAATACGCCATTTTTTAGGGTTGAGAGAAACACTGTGTCCAGTGTTGAATGGACGGCTATAAGCGCGGTGATTTGAAAGCTATAGGTCAACCCTTCCGAGACTCGAGCCCATGGTTCGTTGATCTCTGTCGATCGAAACAAATTATTGCGTACCACAGCCAAACTGACGGTTTCCTTATCAGACAGCGAGATATACGTAAGATGCTGGATATCATCGTGCGGTCTATGCGCGTCAGCCGTATTTGCGATCGCGATTACAAAAGCGAAAAAGAGCAAAAAAAACGAAACTTTAGCGCCACACATGTATCTAATCCAAATCATGAACCTGAAGAACGCAAGATAAATAAAAGAGGAGGGGGGGAGGTGTAATTGCAGAAGTTGTCACTTTATGCGGCTTTTCTGAGGTCTTTCCAGTATTGGTTTTTCTCTTTACTGGCACGAGCAACTCTCAAATGAGCCATTGCGTAAAGATTGTTTTGTTTCCATCAAGATCCCGATTTTTAAGGCGGTTCTGTAGGACATTTCGGTGACCTCCTTCAATTATGCCCGAGCCTTTGGGCAGAACTTCTGCTTTAGCTTCAGGGTAATTCAACTGATCCTTTCGTGAGCTCAGGTAGTGGTAAGCTTTTCTTGCTGGGGCTTTGGAATCCTCCAGGCCCTCCTTTTCCAAATGTTGCTTAAGCGATTGGAGAACACTTTCTGAATCCTCCTCAAGCAGTCGCTTCTCCTGATCTTTAATCCAAGCCTGACCCAGGACAGCGGTTTCGTTGCTAGCGGCATGAAGGTATTCAGATACATGATAAAAGTCCATTAGATAACGACCTGGACTGCTCCCAAACATCTACTTGTATTGCTGATAGATCCACTCTGCATCATCTCCAACGGCGTGAATTTGCGTATCGATTGCCCAACCGGCTTTCTCTACAGCCTGAGCCCATGCATAACCGGCCTGTTCAACACTGGTTCCACCGCTGACTGCATAAGTAGCATCCACTTTTTCAGGTTGCTTTGCTGCGACTAAACGCAGTTCTTTCCATTGGTGTTCTCGGTGTTTGCGAGCATTGTTGTCATCGCCTGGGTTAGTAGTAACAACCGGCAGCATGGTTCCATCTATCTCTGCGAAAATGCGTTCAGAGCCTTTGGCTGGTAACAATCCCGAGCCTCCTTCGGCAGTGCTGATTTGCTGGATAGTATGGGCATAGCCATATTTGATTTTCCATTGTTCAGGGAGGTTCTGACATGCTAGTGCTAAGGCTCTGGAAGCCATATTTGGCGTACGCTTGCGGCCGATAATCAGGAACCCTCGGTTCATTGCCACCAGGCCCTGACGTTCTGAACTTGTGTGCTGAGGCTCCCCAATCCAACAGGGCCAGCCATTGCCCTTGATACTCGACTACCTGAAGCAGGTGACGTCCGGTACGTAGTGTCTAGCCGGAAATAATTATGTGACTGATAATGAGATGATTGCAGAACAAAATGCCTGCGAATCTTTTTGGCATATTACAGCAATATTTGCATTGTTAATCAAAAAAGCCGTAAATAGTCGGCTCTAGCATTGGCAGTGATGCTACCATATATTTCCAGCTCGAAACATTCGAGTGCTGGTCATCTCATAATCATCTCGTAGTCAACACCTTAAATATTTCTGGCCAGACACTACGTAAGTCGCCCAGATAATGCTCATTGTCGAAGAATTCTCCAGCTCGTGCATACTCATCCTGTTCAAGTGCTCGAACAGTTAGTTGCTTTAGAATGTACCCGGCAGGTTCGTCTTTTAGCAGGTCAGTGTGTTGATCTATCATACCACTCTGACACAAAAACAATCGTGCAAATTATGAAAACTTTTAATTTTCTCGTTTAAGTAATAGGATTACGTTCTGTAGTTAAAAATACCATGTTGAGTTAATAGCAAACCCTGAAAACAGCTTGAAATGCGACAAGTAATGGTTAGTTATGAAATCTGAGTCAATAGTTAATATGATAGACATCCAATTGGTACATTCCGCTAAAACTGCATTTGTCTTTAGAACAATACTTTGTGTCGCGCTCCTGGAATTAGCCAATTGTAGTTTTGGCGATAGAAGCACTGAGTTAAGTCAGTATTTGGAAAATCGTGATTTAGATAAGCGGGAACTCAATATATCGGCAGACAGTTTTATAAAAAGACTAACCGATGAAGCTCCCGTAAGACTTTATGACACTGTTGAGATTAAAGTTGAAAACTCAAAAACCTTTAGCAACCCATTTGATTATTCACAAGTGGAATTAAAAGCCTCATTTGTAAGCCCGAGCAAAAAAGAATATAAAGTTTATGGTTTTTATGACGGTACTGTAACTAAAGACGGAGGAACAGTGGGCCTATGGAAAGTTAGGTTTATGCCAGATGAAATTGGTGACTGGGATTATTCGTGTCAATGGGAAGCTCAGGCCAAAATTACCAATGGCAAATTTCGAGTAAATGAAAAGCCAGGTAACTTAAACCACGGGCATGTTAGAGTAGATGCACTTACAAAAAAGCATCTTAGACATGATGATGGCAAACCGCATTACTGGATTGGCGGAAAATGGTTTTCAGCACGTGACTATGGTCCCTATGAAAAGCAGAGTGAACTAAACTATGGATTTGATCGTCCAAACGTCTCATATGGCAGAAAAACCGATGATCAAATATTAGATTATCTAGATCAGCTTTATCAATTCAGACATAATGGAATATTGCTGAAAATAGCTTTATATCCTTTGGAAAATGATGGAGTGTCTTGGGATTTGGACTGGATCCAGAGAGCTGAGTGGCTCGTGCATGAAGCTCTGAAGCGAGGAATCTATGTTCAGGTCAATCTGTTTGACACTTGGAGTAGAAATAAAGATTTCTGGTTTCAAAACAGTACGTCTGGGACTCAACACCCTTTTAATGTTTGGAATGATGGTGAAGAGCATAAAAAAAGAAATTATATTCGAAGTATTGTGGCAAGATTTGCTGGTTTTGCCAATGTGTATTGGGAGCTGGGTAACGAGATGGAACACAAGCCCAATTCTGGCCGGCGTTTTGTTGAACTGGCAAATGACTATTATTTGAAGTGGATTAGAGAAGATGATCCCTATGATCTACCAATAGGATTGTCTGAAGGAGTTTGGCGAGACACTAGTGCAGATATTGCATTTTTTCACCAAACAAACAAATTGCCTGATGACAGCTTAGATAGACCAGCTATTATGAATGAATTAGTAAGGGGTGGAATGACCCTCAGTCTGTTAGACAAGTTTCTTGGCAAAAAGGAGGGATTATGGCGCGATCAGATTATTCGCTCGGCAAGCAACAGGATTGCCTACCGTAGGGCATTCTGGCGTATGTTTGCCACAGGAGGTTCAGGCACTAGTGAAGCTACATGGCTTAATTTAGACAAACCGTTTAACTCCGCTGTATACGATGTCATGTATGATCATATGGTTTTGGCGGAGTTTTTGCATAATCTGGATGTTGATTTTAATACAATGAAAGCAAATAAAAGTATGGTAATAGAAAAGCCAGGTACTGCTTATATGCGTTTCATTGAAGGTGAATTATATGTAGTCTATTTTTTAAAAGAACCAGATGCTGAAAGTTATGTTAACCATACAAAGATTAAATTAAGGGATGGGCACTATCGCTTTGAATGGTTTTCACCCGTTGATAACGAAGTTGTTGTATCTGGATTTGTATATGTTGACAATGGTCTGCTCTCTTTAAAAACACCCAATTTCGTCGAAGATATTGTGCTGACGATTAGAAAGCAACTCGCTAACCAATAATTCAGTTCCAATGAATATTTTTAGCCGGAGATCTTTTAAAATCATTGTTGCTGTCGTTTTAACTGCTGTCTTGTATCTACATATAGACGCTCAGTCTCTACTTGCGATAGTAACAAGTGCAAAATTGGGTTACATAGCGTTATCTGTCGTTATTGTTTTTATAGTTCGTCTTTTGATGTCAGAGAGGTGGCGGTTGATTCTGGATAACAGCGGCATACCAATAACATTTGGTGAATCTGTGTATATTAATTTAGTGAGTTCTTCTCTCGGTTTTCTTTTTCCTGGCGGTGTTGGTGCAGACATCATCAAGGGGCAACACGCCTATAAAAAAAACAACGATCTTTCTAAAATAACCACGGTAGTTTTATTGGACAGGTTTATTGGATTAATGACTATGCTACTTATGGTATTTGTGTTTTCATCAATTTTGCTGGGGTTTTCACTTGGTGAAGAGAAAGTGATATTACAAATAGTATTTTTAAACTCTTTGGTTCTATTACTTGTATCTTCCACCAGCGCCTACATTTTTATTAAAAGAGGGGACTTGCTTAAAAACAAACTTAAAAAAATAAGGGTGCTTAAAAAGCTACTCACTAAGTTGTACTGTATCCTCGACGAGATGGTTTTGCATAAATCTTTGGCAATTAAAGTACTTATTATTTCAATTTTTATGCAGTTGTTGCGAGGTGTTTTGTTTTACTATATTTTTAAATCAATATCTGTTAGCATTGATGTTTTTTATGTACTAGCATATATACCAGTAGTATTCATTGCTATGATGTTGCCTTTTTCGATTGGAGGTATCGGAGTGAGAGAAAGTGCGCTCTTTGTTTTATTTCAGCAATTTTCTTTGAGCTTAGAACAGAGTATAAGTAGCGGTATTCTTTTCTATAGCACTCAAATTTTTATGATACTCCCTGGATTGTTGTTATATGCATTTGTCCCTCAACCTCAGGGCAAAAGATAATTCAGATTTGCGAAAATAGCCATGTTGCCAAATCGAGAGTTTGCTCTAATAGCATCTGGAAACCTTCAAATAAAATCGAAACCCGGCAGTCTTAGAAAATTATAAACGAGAGCACTAGATTTATTGCTTGTATCTGCAGCTAGAGTATGTACTTGTGCGTTACAAAGGGATTGGCTAAAACTTTTAGAACTATGGATTTATCTATTATCGTGCCCCTTTACAACGAGGAAGAGAGCGTAGTTTTGCTGCATGAAGCAATCAAGAAATCCGTGGATAAGGTGGGATT
>CAZUYZ010000187.1:0-26722 GCA_964624365.1 uncultured Puniceicoccaceae bacterium | reverse complement strand
TGTTTCTTACAAAAAGAGCCTGAAGGCAGTGCTTGCTTAGTTTTTTTTCAAATGGGAGTTCGCTCTTGTAAAACGCAAATGATACAACTGTTATCGCATGGCGTTCGCCTAGTTGCTTGATCAATTCCAATCTGCGAACTGAGGCGCCACTATTAGGTGGATAAGGCGCGTAAGGTGTGAGAAACAATATTTTAAGCACGATTTTTAGTCAGTGAATAACATGAAAATGACGCTTCCTTGTTAGGGCTAGGACATTATGGCGCAAAGACTGGTTTGCTTCGAGTTGCCTCTAGTTTAATTGCAGAACTATGGGATCAACCTTTGTTTCTTTTCGGCTGATACTGAACACCCTCGAATGGCTCAAGATCCAGATCGGAAGTCCACAGTGTCGCTCCATGAAATCTAGATAATGTGTAGATAATACTATCTGCCATAGGAACCTTGTTATTTGAGGAAAACTCAGCAGCTTCAATTGCTAAGCCCGCATCGAGATCGACTACTTTACCAGATTGCATATAACCAATTGCCTCAAGTGCAACATCCCGGCCCTTTTGCAAATATAGTCGTTTGTACACCTCATAAATCGTTATCACAGGAACAATCAAGCTATCAATGTCCTCAATGGCCTTAGCAAAGTAATTTGCATAAGAAGTATCTGCAAAATACTCCAGCCAGCCGGAAGAATCAACTACATTCATACCCGATCCGATGACTCACGGTCTACTCGAGTATCGATGCCTCGCGCAATTCCTCGCAGTTGACTTGCAGTGCGTGAGGGCACTAACTCGATTCGTCCCTCAAAGGGAATTACTTGTAAACGATCTCCAGAATAGATCTCCAGCCTGGATCTGATTTCTTTCGGGATTACAATTTGATATTTAGGAGAAACTTTTACGCTATTCATATCGATGAAAATCCGTAGCACTTTTTTTGTAGGTTGCAAGTATATATTAGGAAAGTAGTAAGTAAACAGCATGAAAATCACGTACGATGCTTCCTTGCTAGGGTTAGGACACTATGGCGCAAAAACCGGTTTGTTTCGAGTTGCATCTAATTTGATTGCAGAACTACTGGATGCTTCGATCAAAGAAGATCCAGCGAGCGAAATCAGCCTGTGTACCAGTTTGTCTTTTGATATCTTGATGAGTACCTGTGAATACTTGGCGAATGATCAGCACCTGCAAACAGCAAAGTTCATCGGTGAGGAACACGGCCAAGGCTGGCGAAAGTCCATCTATAAACTTGCCCTTGCCGCCTCTAATCCAGCCTGCCGCCTAGGCTACTTCAACGAGAGAAAACTTCCCCATACTGTGCTCAAACTGCTGAATTATCGCTTTAAGGCACTGACCTCTTCGGACTTAGCCTCTCAAGACATTTATCATTCAATCTATCATGGGATTCCACGGGCAGCTAAGGCCTATCGGCAGATGGCCAGATTTATCACTGTGCATGATCTGATTCCAATTTTACATCCGGAGCTTTTTGGCGTTGGAATCGAATTTGAGGAGTTTGACGAAAACTTCGATCTTAAAAAAATATTAGACGGCTTGGATTTTGATACGTGGGTTATTTGCGTATCTCAATCCACCAAGGACGATCTATGTAATTATCTAGGCAAGAGAATCGACCCAGATAAAATACATGTAATCTACCCAGGAGTATCGAACCATTTACGCCCTTGTCATGACCCAAAGCAAATTCTAAGCGTCAAACAGAAATACGGGATTCCCAATCAACCCTATATTCTGAGCTTAGGTACACTGGAGCCCAGAAAGAATTTTGCTCACACCATTGAATGCTTTAAGTCGTTAATTCGGTCAGAAAAGATTGATGATCTTAATTTAGTTATAACAGGAACCAGATCTTGGAACGAACCTATTTTAGCAAAGGCCATTGCTCAGAATGCATCCTTAAAAGACCGTATTATTTTAACAGGTTTTGTAGATGATATGGACCTTTCAGCTTTGTACAGCGGCGCTTTAGTTTTTGTGTATCCATCACTTTACGAAGGATTTGGCTTACCACCATTAGAAGCTATGCAATGTGGCACACCGGTGATTACTTCCAATAACTCATCTTTACCGGAGGTCGTAGGAGATGCAGGAATAATGGTTGAAGCTAGAGACCCTGATGCCTTTTGCCAAGCCATCCTGGACATCTATTTACATCCTCACATTCGCAAGAATCTAGCGAAAAAAGGGTTAGCACGATCACAACAATTCAGTTGGTCTAAGTGTGCTCAAAGTACCATGGCTGCATATAAGCAAAGCCTCCAAAATCTTACTACCTAATAGTAATTTGGCTTTACCGAATCTTCTTTATGTTGATATTGACTGGGATTGAATAGCTTCGACATATACGTAAGCATTCGTTAGATACGCACTTAAAAATTTGTACACGACCGAATACGACTGCGTGCAACTAAACTGCCTCAGGGTCGTAGCTATCGGGGAATCCACTTCTTTGGGATCAATGATCTTAAATTCATTCAAGCCCTCGTGAGAGGAGAACATAACATAAGTGGATGCACCAACCGTATTTTGCAGCGTTACCTACCGGGCTGGACCAGTGGCAGAATATCCAGAATGATCCTCTAATGAATTTAACAGACAATGACTGCTTCCGGGCAAAATTGTTTAAAAAGGCAATTAGCTTAATTGTTTTAAAATTTGGCAACGCCGCCATTTCTTCCAATTGCTGCTTGAATGCTTCCAAAACCGGTTCGCTGAGTCTAAATAGCCCGATAAACTCACCGCTCACTGAGACTCCCTGAATTTTTTCATTGTATTTCAGGAATGCTATGTGCTAAGAAAATTTATTAGTTTGTGGTTATAATTTGCACTAATCACAGTGAGCGACTGAGTTTGAATGCATAAAATTTTTCTTATTTACGGTAAGCTATCTCTTGAAACGATGTTGGGTAATAAAACAGAATCTCATGAATTGTCGGCGTTGTCTGTTGTTCAAATTCGTCCTTCAAAAGGTTGGGTTGCGTTAAAATTAGATGAGTTGTGGGCTTATCGTGAATTGCTCTACTTTCTTACATGGCGTGATATAAAAGTGCGCTACAAGCAGACGGCACTGGGAGTAGCGTGGGCAATTATTCAGCCCTTTTTCACCATGATTGTCTTCAGCCTATTTTTTGGGCGACTCGCGGGCATTGCTTCGGACGGCATACCTTATCCTATTTTTAGCTATGCTGCCCTCGTGCCCTGGACCTTCTTTGCTACAGGTTTGAATCAATCATCCAATAGTTTGGTGCTGAATTCAAATTTGCTAAAAAAAGTCTACTTCCCTCGATTCGCGATCCCCATTTCAACCGTGTTGGCAGGTGTCATAGATTTTGCTTTGGCTTTTATTGTATTATTAGGCATGATGCTTTTTTATGGGTTACTGCCAACCATTAATCTTATTTGGCTCCCGTTTTTGCTGATTTTAGCCTTGATGACATCATTGGGAGTCGGGCTGTGGCTTAGCGCTATGAATGTTCAATATCGGGATGTGCAGTATATTGTACCTTTTATTATTCAGTTTTGGATGTTTGCTACTCCAATTGCCTACCCAAGCAGTCTTTTACCGGAACCATGGCGTACACTTTATGGCATCAACCCGATGGTGGGTGTTGTCGAGGGCTTCCGCTGGGCATTGCTAGGTACAGAGACAGCGCCAGGCCCGATCATAATGGTATCTACAACTGCTGCAATTGGGTTGCTGGTTAGTGGAGCATACTACTTTAGGCGCATGGAGAAGACTTTTGCTGACGTAGTGTAGTATCTTGATGAGTTCTAATTTATGAGTGAAGTAGCTATTCGGGTTGAAAACCTGTCCAAACAATATCGCATTGGCGCTGAACAGGATGATTTTAAGACCCTGCGTTCCGTGCTTGCAGGTACGTTTTCGACCACGGCGCAAAAAATCAGTAAACTTATCAGCAGACAAACGGCTGAAACCTCAAGTTTAGAGAAGCATATTTGGGCGCTTCGAGACGTCTCATTTGAAGTAAAGCACGGCGATGTGGTTGGCCTCATCGGGGGCAATGGCGCTGGCAAGAGCACACTACTCAAAATCCTTTCGCGTATTACCGAACCTTCTGCGGGCGAAGCAGCAATTTATGGGCGAATTGGCTCATTGTTAGAAGTGGGTACTGGGTTTCATCTTGAACTGACAGGTCGCGAAAACATCTATTTAAATGGCGCTATCTTAGGGATGAGGAAATCTGACATTCAACGACAGTTTGACGAAATTGTCGATTTTTCTGAAGTCGGAGAATTCTTGGATACCCCCGTTAAGCACTATTCGAGCGGCATGTATTTGCGATTAGCATTTGCTGTTGCAGCCCACTTAGAGCCGGATATTCTATTGGTTGATGAAGTGCTTGCCGTGGGTGACGCTGAGTTTCAAAAAAAGTGTTTGAATAAAATGCAGGACGTGTCTCGGGCAGGGCGAACTGTTTTGTTTGTTAGCCATAATATCGGCGCAATCACTACGCTATGCAATAAAGCCATTTTGCTGGATAAAGGTCATGTCACTACTCACGGCGCTGTTAACGATGTGGTTGCAGCTTATTTATCCGCCAAATCTGTCGAAGGTGCAAAAGCATTAATTGAGCCGCCTCCAGTTAGTGAGGGAATAGTTGTGCAAAGTGCAGAGATCTCTGATCGCCAGCACAATCCTTCTGCAGAAATAGACTATCGTTTTCCATTTAATCTGAATGTAGAATTCGAAGTTGTTGTCCCAGTGGCGACTCTATGGCTACGGATGCGCCTGAATAACATCCATGGGATCAGTGTTATTGGGGCTTGGTTAGCCTTTGGAAAGCGTTATAAATGTGGACGTTATAATGCCTCCTGCCAGCTACCAGGGGAATTGTTGGCCCCTGGGAAGTATTCTTTGGATGTAGAAGCGCTTCAATACGGCACTAAACCTTACCATTGTGTCGAAAGCTGTTTGTCATTCACAGTAAAGAACACAAGCTCACAGTTTGATCCAAATGACAAGGGCTGGGGCGTCATTTTTCCTCAACTTCCGTGCAATGTAGAGCAATTATAGATTGTACTGCAAGGATACATGCGATAGCTGCACATGCTGAAATTATTTAATACCCGTATGATTCCAGCTATAACTCATTCCGTGAATGGCACTTATTTGCGGGAATATCTAGAAAGTCCACGACGGTTGGCGATCGCCTCAGGTTTGCTTACTATGGCGCTATCAATCTTCTTTTTGCGTGACGGCTTAAAAATAACCGTGGATGGATGGGGGTATTGGGAAAGCTCGGTTTCTTTACTAAATGGCGATGGATTTCACTATTTTGGCGGCCAACCGGTGGTAGTGTTTGGCCCCCTCTTTCCTGTCTATCTGGCGAGCGTACAAAAGATTTTTGGAGTTAGTGGCGGGTCGCTGGTCGTAGGATTTATCATCTTAGCTGTGCTAACCAGTAGCGCGTGGAGCTATCTTTTCAGCAGCCTCTCGAATCGGTCGAACCATCAGGCGGCTACTAAAAGGACAATTGTATCTTACCAACATCTTATTTTTCCCATTTATGTAAGTACGTTTATTAGTTTCTATTACCGTTTTCTGCTTTCAGAAGCCCTCTTTCTGTTGCTGTTGGCACTACTATTTATTGCTATCACGCAAATTGCCTTAAAACGAGAGCACAAAAGTCATCTCTGGCGGCAAATGTGCTACCTCAATGTGGTCCTGGTCTTGCTCTTATTTACACGGAATTCTGCTTGGGTATTTGTGCCGGGTGTTGTAGTAGTGCTGTTCTTCACGCTCGACCATAAAAAATGGATTCAGAGAATCGTGTTATCTTCATTCCCCTTGCTGTTTGCATTGATAAGTTGGGGGAGTTTGCGCCAACTCCTGAGACAACGCGCCTCCCACACCTTCAAATTGGGTGGGAACTATACGCCAGGTGAGTATCTCACACAAATACTGGCTGGCTTGGCAGAAATGTTGGGGCCAAAACTGTACGGTATTGACTGGTTGGTCTTGTTATTGATTGGCGTTGCCATGCTATGGCTCTCGACAATTATGAAGCAACATCTCCGCAGGAAAATCGATGTTCAGCAAATAGCGCTCATTCAGATATTTTCTATCACGATAAGTGGTCTTGGAGGGCTCTATGTTTTATTTAACCTCACGCACATACATGATCAACTTGCATGGCGATTTTTATGGTTTTTCATCCTTGGCATTGTCGGGGTATGGGCCACGTACGCAACTTGGCTGCCAACATGCAAGGGAAAGCGCTTTTTGTCTACTGTCTTGCTCATAGTAGTGTCGCTGCAAATCGCACGTACTGGCGTTCACACGATCAAGATTGCATTGGGACAATCATTCCCATTACCAGATGTAGCTCTGGAGCAAACGATTCGCAGTGACTACATTACTGGTGATCCGATTAAAGAAGGTAACTTAACGCTTGTCGCGCCACCCGATTTTGAATGGCTCGATCGGCGGTACAACGAGAGAGCCAAGTGAATACTTCCAAATCCAAAAACCATCAGCAGCAGCCACAAGCTGAACAGGACACGTGCGCAATAACGACCCCCTTGATCTCTGTCATTATTTGCACCTATAACCGTGCCGATTTCCTCGCCGCCGCCTTGAAAACCGTGTGTGCACAGACGTTATGCACGGCTGAGTACGAAGTCATCGTGGTTAACAACAACTCGACCGACGATACGGCAACCGTTGCTCAGAGAATTGCTCAAAAACATCCTAATGTACGCCTCTACCGCGAACTACAACAAGGACTCTCCCATGCTCGCAATCGTGGCTGGCAGGAAGCCAATGGGAAGTATGTGGCCTATATTGATGATGATTGCACCGTGCCGCCAGAATGGTTGAGTGAGGCCAAAGCGGTTATCATGCGCATGGCTCCAGGCGTTTTTGGAGGGCCGTTCTTCGCTGCGTACACAACACCCAAACCGGCTTGGTTTAAGGACGAATATGGCTCGCATATACCGTATGCCCAAGCCACCCATATTCAGGGAACAGAAGGTGGACTCTACGGAGGTAACCTCTTTGTCACTCGCTCTCTGCTCGAACAAGTGGGAGGATTTAATCCACAACTTGGCATGGCTGGTGAAAAAATGGCCTATGGTGAAGAGACAGCCATGGTCCGTGCAATTTATGCTATGCAGCCAGAAACGCTGCTTTACTATGATCCCAAACTTTGGGTCTATCACGCGGTTCGTCCGGAGAAGATGAACATCCGTTGGCTCATGCGTCAGCGCTTTACAAATGCCCGTTACATGACCCGAATTGCGAACGAAAAACCACCCCGAATCAGTCGTATTGGCCTACTGCTGCGCATAGGTAAAGCAGGGTTGCGCTTTCTTTTCAGCCTCACCATCGAAGCTCTATTCTGGAACCGGAAACGATTCCCCCACTTTCAGAATTATTTATATGAGAACGCGTTTCAGCATCTATTTGCACTGGGATCTTTATACGAGCAATACGACCAAGTTAAATCTCGAAAAACAGAGACGACGATGGAAAAAACGTATCTTAGACAATGAATAATCCGCAGAATTATCGCTTTCACAGCCATGCTGTCTTTGGTGTGGACAGAAATCGATGATGCCGCATTATTTCTGGAACGCTAAGGATGCCTCCGATCTCAAATTCAACAGATTAAGTAAAACTGAATTGATACATGAAAGCTTGGTTAAAAAGCATTCTCATCCGTCACCCTACGGTTCAGCGTCTACAGCATCGACTTCGGCAGCACCGAACCATCAGCGAACTTCGCGAAGTTGCGGAAATCTTTAGAAATAATCGGTGTGTTTGGTCGTTACAGAGTGGCAATACATTAGGCATCTATCGGGATGGTGGGTTTCTGCCCAACGAAAATGATGTGGACATCGCCGTCTTGGCTGAAGATTGGCATCGGGGCATCGAAGAAGAGTTGCGACACCACGGTTATGCCGTCGTACACGAATGCGGTGGTTATAAAGTAGGCGCAGAGGGCGTTTATATTACTGTCCGCAAACAAGGATTCGGGATGGAGATCTATCCAGCCTTTAAAGACAGTTGGGACGGTATCGCTTATCGTTGGTATGGTGGAACTTGTGCTGATCGCTATCACTTTGACCCGGAGTTGCTCGAAGAGACTCGCCCTGTCGACTTTCACGGCGCAATGGTTCAAATCCCGGCGGATACAGATCGCTACTTGACTGCGATTTACGGCGCTGACTATATGATCCCTAACCCTAAGTGGGACTGGCGCACGCAGCCCAAATGTCGCCTGGCATTGAGTCCAACCTATTTGGTGCAAGCAGATATTGATACCTATACTGAGCATGCCATCAATGAGAATTCGCGCTAGAGAGCAGGCAGGCCAAGTTGGTTATATCTATGACCGATTGAAGTATACAAAGTCGCAGTGGTTGCGCTTGTTTCAGAGCGCACGGTTGGCAAATGCCTGCGGCTTTTTAACCATATTGAGGGTGTACGCATGAAAATCGGCATCGATGGCAGTTTCTGGGCTAGTCAACGGCGCGGCTATGATCGCTATTGCTTCGAACTGGCACGCGAGTTGGACACTCTTTTGCCCAACGCACAATTCTTCGTCTACAGTCCACGGTCGATCAAGCTGCCCATTATGTCTGACCGTTGGCAATTGCGCACTGCGGGCAGTAAATTAGCGGTGTCGCCTATCTCATGGCTTAAGATTGTCGGCAGTTATCTGGCCCGCCGTGATAAGCTGGATGTCTTCTGGGGTACTGCTTATTTTCTGCCTTATCTTTCGCAGACTACCAAACAAATCCTTACCATCCATGATTTTTGGTATCAAATTTCCCCGAAAAGCACACATTGGCTCCATGTATTAGCCCAGCGTATCTTTCTCAAAAGCGAGATTCGGCGCGCAGACGCATTGGTGACCAACTCACAAGGCACCGCTACCCGACTATACAGCTTTACCGGACATAAATCTACGGTGATTTTGCCAGCCATTAACGAACTCTTTCAGCCTCAAAGCCAGTCGCAAGTTGATCCAGTATTACAGCGCTTCGGCATTGACACACCCTATCTCCTAAACGTGGCCACGTGGGAGCCACGCAAAAACGTGGGGTTGCTGGTAAAGACCTTTATTGGAATGAAGCAGGTCGGACTTATCCCCAACCATAAACTGCTACTCGTTGGCAAGAAAGGGTGGGATTACGCTTACATTCAAGCCCTAATTGCCGACTCAGGGCTGAAGCAGATTATTGCGCTCGACTACGTGCCCGATGAATTCTTACCCGGGCTGTATGCCGGAGCTGACCTGTTTGTCTTCCCATCGATTTATGAAGGATTTGGTATGCCGTTGTTGGAAGCACGCGCATGTGGAACCCAATCCGTTGCGACTGATATTACAGAATTACGCGAAGCTGGCGGATCGGACACCACTTATATTCAGCCGACCGAAGAAGGGCTTCGCGCGGGAATTTTGGCTGCATTACGTAAGCCAAAGACTCCGCCTAAAAGTACTGCAATGCCAACGTGGCAGGCAGGCGCGCAAACTCTTGCAAACATAATTATTGAGGCCGCACAGCGGTGACCCACTATGATAGCAAAACCGCTAATATCGGTCATCATGCCTGCCTACAATGCACAGGCATTTATTGGTGAGGCTATCATAAGTATCATCAACCAATCCTTTCCATGGTGGGAGTTGATCGTGGTTAACGATGGCTCGACTGACGAGACTCAGAAAATCGTTGCAGAACATATGGAACAGGACGCACGCATCCGGCTGATTGCGCAGAATCAAGTTGGCTCGGCATTAGCTCGGCAAGCCGGATTTTTGGAGGCTCAAGGCGACTATATTTACTTTTTGGATGCCGATGATCGCAGCTGTCCCCAAACGTTGGAACGATTACACGCGGCGCTGCTCGATTGGCCAGAAACGGTGGCTGCGTATGGCCTCGTTGTGGAAGTTGATGCCAAAGGGCAGATTCTGGCGAAACAGGGACCATTGATTCGTGATCGAACACCCAAAGACCTATTCGCACGGCTTATTGAGCGAGGCTTTTTAAGCATCGGATCAGTCTGCGTGAGACGATGTTTTTTGAGCGCGGAAGATTTCGTCACCTCGCTGACCATTGGTGAAGATTGGCTTTTCTGGTGTCGCTTGGCAGCCAAAGGACCCTTCATATTCATCGGATCAGATCCCCGAGTCCTGGAAATCAGGAAACATACTACCAATAAGACCGGCATTCCTTGGGCTACATTGGTTGCGGGATGGTTAACCGCCAACGCAACGATCTTTGCCGATGGCGTGACCATGCAGAAACTATCGCCAAACCGCCAGGCAATCCATCGCCAAACTGGTAAATTTTACATTTATTTCGATGCTATCAAACGCAGTTGGGCACGCCGAGAGTATGGATCGATGTGTTTATATATGGTGAAGGCTTTTTGCACTTTGCTCGCAAGTCCAAGGGCCGCGCGGCACATCATCTATCATTTCAGAGCCGAAATTCTCATACTGCTTCGCGTACAGAGCCAGTGATACGTAATGAGGTCTATTAATATGAAACAAAACCCCCTTGTGTCCGGTGTTATCATATTTCTCAATGCTGAGAAATACCTTCGCGAAGCTATCGATAGTGTGTTGGCTCAGACGTACGACCATTGGGAACTCTTTCTTGTTGACGATGGTTCAACCGATGAGAGTGAAGCAATTGCCCGGCATTACGCCAACTCATATCCGGATACGATACACTATCTCCATCATGAAAATCGTCAGAATATGGGTAAAAATGCTTCGCGCAATCTTGGCATTGCCCATAGCAGAGGAAAATATATTGCTTTGCTTGATGCTGACGATGTCTGGCTCCCACACAAACTATCCGAACAGGTAGAACTTCTTGAGCAAAATCCTGAAGCAGCCATGCTCTACGGGCGAACGCGGCAATGGGTTAGTTGGAATGGCAATCCGGATGATGTGCAAAAAGACTCGTTTGCCGATTTAGGCGTAACGCCCAACAGGCTCTTCTCGCCGCCCCAACTGCTTTATCTCCTGCTAAACGGCGAGACGCAAACGCCAACCACATGCAACGCCATCCTGCGCCGTACTGTCTTCGACGAAATTGGAGGTTTTGATGAGGCGTATCACGATATTTATGAGGACCAGGTCTTTTTCGCCAAGGTTGAGTTAACCTATTCTGTCTATGTCGCCGATGCTACATGGGCCAACTATCGGCAGCACCCGGAATCCAGCTTCACTCAGTATTTGGGCGCAAGTAAGCACAGCTTTGTGGCCAAGTATACAACAAAACTCAAATTTCTGGATTGGGTTGAACGCTACATGCGGGAAAATGATCATAGCCATGAAGATGTGTGGCTGCGCCTTACCGCTAAGCAGAAAGCCAACCGGCGCATAGTGTGGCTCTGTCACGCACCCATGATTGGCCCCATAGTGCGGATGTGGCTACACATGTGGATTTGGCTGCTTGATCTTACGATACAAGTCGGGCGGCGCTGCTTGCCAACCGCTTTACGGGATCGGCTTTGGAGTGTAATTGGCAAAAAACTTGTGAAATAAGGTCTCACAGTTTGTTGCTGCATAGCGCTTTATTGGTATGGCGCTGTTAACTTCAGATTACTGACTTTAAAAGCATGGAATAAAATAATTGAATTAAAGACAAATTACTTCACCATTTTAAATCTGTAAGCTGATTCGATTTTTCAGAAAATACTAAATTACCTACCGCAGTGGTTGCTTCAATGGATTTCAGCGCACATTCCCGACCCCTACGATTACTTTTTTCTAAACGGACAGGCAATTAGTGATGGTATGATTTTAAAAGTTCGAAATCTAAAAAAATAAGTGAGTACACAGAGGCTTTTTTCAATCATCATCCCTACCTATGGACGCCCGGATCTTTTAAGGAGATGTTTGCAATCAATTATTGATTCACCATTTCCAAAGGGAGATTTTGAAGTGATCGTAGTGGATGATGGGAGCCCGGAACCCATTGAAGAACTTTTTGAAAATTTTGATGATAGAACAAATTGCTGTTTTTTAAGACAAGGAAATGCAGGACCAGCAACCGCCAGGAACAATGGCGCAGAAATGGCCAAAGGCACATATTTAGTATTTATCGACGATGACTGCCAATTGGATGAAAAATATCTAGTCAACTTAAAGGGCGCTTTTGAACGATCACCCAATTCCGTGCTGACAGGAAGTGTAATAAACCATCTTAAAGACAATATTTTTTCAGAGGCCAGTCAATTATTAATCGATTATCTGCATGTTACCTTAAGGGAAGTGGATGGAAACGCAGGTTTTTTAACCTCTAATAATTTCGCCCTACCCAAAAACTTATTCAATCAAATTGGAGGATTTGATATTCGTTTTTCTAAGGCTGCGGCAGAGGACAGGGAAATTGGACTTCGCTTGGAGCATTTAGGCCATCCCGTAATCTATTCATCGGATTTAGTCGTACGACATTCTCATGATTTGGACTTCTTCCGATTTTTTAAGCAACATTTTAATTATGGAAGAGGCGCCTACTCTTTTTTCAAAATAAGAAGTGAGTACCATGATGTAACCGCTAGAGTTCACTCGTTTAAGTTTTACTCGAAAATGTTTCGGTATCCTTTTGAGGTTAAAAATAAATGGCCTGCAATTAAAATAACGTGCTTGTTCCTTTTATCTCAAATAGGAACTTTTTTGGGATATTTTTTTGAAAAAATATCCCAAAAAAGTAAATAGGACCTCCTGAAAACGGTGAATTCCTTACAACCCATGAGATAAAAACAAAAATAGAGCTGGCCAAGTTCGCGTATCAGCACTCAAACCCTTGCGCTTGCTTATGCTTAGGATTGATCCAAACCAAAATGCTTCGAAAGACTAAATTCCTATCCTTATTGCGTATTCATCAGTACGTAAAAAATCTCTTTATTTTTCTTCCGCTTTTCTTTGCTCTAAAAATCACGGATTTTTATCTTTTGTTTAATGCTGTTGTCGCATTTTTCGCTTTTTCTTTATTAGCTAGCGCCGTTTATATTTTTAACGACCTCCGTGATGTAGAAGAAGACAGACTTCACCCGAGAAAAAAGCATAGACCATTGGCCTCAGGAGCCATCTCCAAATTGTCGGCAATGTTAATTATGGCAATCTTGCTTGTGGCAGGTTTTGCCGTCATGGTAGCACTTTCGCCCTCGGCTGCAGCTATATCAGCGCTTTATGTGATGACAAATGTCGCTTATAGCGTCTTTCTTAAACGCTTAGCAATCGTGGATATATCAATTATTGCTATCGGGTTTATTCTGCGCCTTTTTATTGGCTCAGTTGTGACAAGCATCCATCTTTCAGGATGGATTGTCATTATGACTTTCCTGCTGGCGCTTTTCATGGCTTTGGCAAAACGCAGGGACGACCTTCTCATTTATCTCAATACGGAAAAAAAAGTACGTAAGGTCATTGATGGCTACAACATTCAGTTTCTCGATACTGCTATGGCAATCATGGCAGCTGTTGTTATTGTTGCTTATACGAGCTACACCTTATCGCCTGAAGTTACAGCAAGGGTTGATAATGAATACCTTTATTTGACCTCTTTTTTTGTAATATTGGGGATCATGAGATATCTAAAGCTGATCTTTGTAATGGAAAATAGTGGATCACCGACCAGAATTCTCCTTAAAGACGGTCTTATTCAACTGACACTTCTGGGTTGGATAATCGTGTTTATTTATATGCTATATGTCTGATGCTCGTGACAAGATACATTTTCTTTGCAGTAATTTCTACCCTTGTTAACCTCACGATGCAGTATTTTGTATTTTTATTCTACACAGGACTTGGATCGTTTTATATTGCCATGTTTTCCGGAACGCTTGCCGGTTTAACCATTAAGTATATTTTAGACAAAAAATGGATATTTTACCATAAAGTTGAAGACAGTAAGGACGATGTAAAAAAGTTTACAATCTACTCAATCATGGGAATTTTTACTACAGTTATTTTTTGGGGAATAGAGATGGCTTTCCATTACTTATTCTCCAATCCTAATAGCAAGTATTTTGGCGCCGTTACTGGTCTGTGCATAGGCTACACTATCAAGTATTTCTTGGATAAAAAATATGTTTTTATCGATAAAAAGAAGGAGATCGTATGAGTTTAATGAGTTGGGGAATGCACCCAAAGATCAAAAGTAATGTATTCAAGTTTGATGAAAGGGAGACGCTAAGGAAGCTCATCAGTGAATACAACAATCTTATACCTTTTGGGAATGGCAGAAGCTATGGAGATAGCGCTTTAAGCGAAAATATTATTAATGTTAGAAACAAAGACCTTTTTATTAGCTTTGAAGAAGAAAGAGGTCTCCTTCACGTGCAAGCGGGTGTTCTTCTTGCGGAAATACTTGAATCGTTTGTCCCAAGAGGCTGGTTCCTAAAAGTTACCCCAGGAACAAAACTGATCACAGTCGGTGGTGCGATTGCTTCAGATATACACGGCAAGAATCATCATGTCGAAGGTTGTTTTTCTGAGTGTATTCAGCAATTTGATATCATGTTGGCTAGTGGTGAGGTGGTTATTTGCTCAAAAAAAGCCACCCCTGAACTCTTTAGGGCAACGTGCGGCGGCATGGGGTTAACAGGCGTTATACTCAATGCCAAAATATACCTAAAAAGGATCCATTCCAGCTATATCGATCAAACTACTGTTAAAACCAAAAACCTTGAGGAAACTTTCGAGGCATTTGAATTGTATAGTGACAGACCTTACTCAGTCGCTTGGATAGACTGTTTGGCCAAAGGCGACAAGCTGGGAAGATGCCTGTTGATGGTTGGAGAATTTAGAGATGATGGTAAACTTGATTACAAAGCAAAAAAACAAAAAACTGTTCCTTTTAATTTTCCGTCCTTCGTGCTTAATAACTGGACTGTGAGGGCTTTTAACTGGCTCTACTATAGAAGAGCCGAAGCGGGTATTTCCAAGCAAAGAGTTGATATAGACGCTTTTTTTTATCCATTGGATTCTATTGGTCATTGGAATCGCATTTATGGAAAAGGTGGTTTTACTCAATATCAGTTTATTTTACCCAAAAAGATAAGCTATAAAGGCTTGGAGGAGATCCTCAAAGCCATAGCAGCCTCAGGTAAAGGCTCATTTCTCGCGGTGCTAAAACTCTATGGAAAGGCAAATGATAATTGGCTTTCATTTCCAATGGAAGGTTATTCACTCGCGCTTGATTTTAAAATAGAGAAAGGCCTATTTGGACTGCTGGACAAGCTGGATCAAATTGTGCTCAAGTATCAAGGCAGAATCTACCTTACAAAAGATACCAGAGTTTCTAAGGAAACTTTTGAGAAAGGGTACCCAAATATAGAGACCTTTAGGCAATATAGAAAAGAGCATAATATGGTTACAAAATTTCAATCACTACAGTCAAAAAGAGTGGGGCTGTGATATTAAATTATGAGTTATTTATTAATCATTGGAGCCAAGAGCGATATTGCCAAAGCCTTAGCCAGAGAGTACGCAAAACATGGTTATGATCTTTACCTTGCAGCAAGAAAAGTGGACGAGTTGAAAGAATTTGCTCAAGATATCGCTGTCAGAACTCAAAGGACGACCAAATTATTGGAGCTTGATATACGGGACTGCAACAATCACCAGGTTTTCTATGATACTTTGGAAGAAAAGCCCCTTGGTGTGATTTCTGCTGTAGGTTATCTGGGTGTCCAGAAGAAAGCACAGACTGACTTCAGTGAAGCTCGCAAGATCATTGAAACAAACTACACAGGTATCGTCAGTCTTTTTGGCATTATTGCTGATGATTTTGAAAAAAGGCGAAGCGGCTTTATTGTTGGAATTTCTTCTGTTGCCGGTGACAGAGGACGCAAAAGCAACTATATTTACGGATCAGCCAAAGCAGCTTTTTCAGCCTACCTTTCAGGCTTGAGAAACAGGCTTCATGATGCGCAGGTTCAGGTGTTGACTGTGAAACCCGGATTTGTATTGACGAAAATGACTGAAGGAATGGATCTTCCTGAAAAACTGACTGCCCAGCCTGAAGAAGTGGCCAAAGATATATATAAAGCTCAGCAAAATGGCAGGAATGTGCTCTATACAAAATGGATTTGGGGCTGCATAATGCTTTTAATTCGAAGTATTCCAGAGTTTCAGTTTAAAAAAATGAAGATTTGAGAGCTGCCAGCCACATAGGAAATGCTCCACAAACAAAGTCTTGAAATACTATGCGTAGTAGATGGTTTCGGACAAAAAAATAAATACAAAACCGGACGGATTTGAATGATACTTGCTCTTTTTGACTTCGACGGCACCATAACCACAAAAGATAGCCTAATGAGGTTTATCCGTTATGCTGTTGGTGATATAAAAACCGGTTTGGGGATACTGTTTTTGTCCCCTATGCTAATTGCTTATAAACTGAAATTAATCCCAAATTATAAGGCAAAACAATGGATGTTCTCGTATTTCTTTAAAGGAATGGAAAAGCAGAAATTTCAAAAAATTGCTCAAGAGTTTTCCTTAACTCATCTCGATACATTCTTACGTCTTGAAGCGATGGAAAAAATCTCGTGGCATAAAAAACAAGGTCATACCATCATTGTTGTCTCGGCATCCATAGAGAATTGGTTGAAACCTTGGTGCGATAGAAATCATTTGGGGCTTATCGCAACAAAAATTCAGATAGAAAATGGTAAAATATCAGGAAAGTTTCTGAGTAAAAACTGTTACGGAGTTGAAAAAGCGAATCGAGTTAAAGAAATACATGATATAGAAAGTTATAATTACATATATGTCTACGGTGACAGTCGAGGAGACAGGGAGTTGTTAGATCTGGCAGACAGTAAAAACTACCGTGCTTTCTGATCCAAGAGAATGAGATACCCCGCAGTAAGCTACGGGGTATCTGGCCTGAAGCAGAAAATGATCGTCCTCAATCCAAATCATTATCCAGATCGTACCGAGTTTGCGACACCAACCAATCGAACCATGCGAAAAGATCAATCGGTCACGATTGGTCCTTTCGCACAGTTCGGTACGATAGCGATTTAGATTGGTCTCTGTCGCTACGCTCGGGTACGATTTATTACATTATCTCTGCTCTAACACAACGTGTGACCTCGCAGCAAGCTGCGGGGAATTCCGCAAGTTAAAAGAATGTCCTCGGCTCGTTCAACGAATTGTTACTATGGCCCAGCCGACTGTGAAAACCGTGTTATACCAAATCTAAGAAAGTTTGAGGATTCTAGATGTTGTAGTCACGGCGCTCAGTCGCCGTGCAATTAACGCTTTTAACCGAAACGCCTCGACAGAGCGAGGCGGCTACAATGCATGCCTTTTTAGATTTGGTATTATTTCTACTTTGTTAAATTTGACAAGAGTCCAATCGTAGCGTGCAGCTTATAGCGAGCGCCTTTTTATCTCTTGGCCCGACTGATCGCTCGCTAAAACTGCGCGCTACGTTACTTACAAAGTAGAATTATTTATTTTGAATTTTGACAGACCACTAAAAGCCAAAATACTTCGACGCGTTTGTTCTTCCAAAAATTTTGCGAGTGGTTTCGATTACCATTATGCAGATACTAATAGTTATTACTACTACAACTATTTGAAATAATGGCTGAATGTAAAAAAGGCTCTCAATCTGGCTTAGTTTTCCAGAAATTCTATCTCTAAATAACTCATGGATAAGATATACTCCAAACGAAATTTGACCCAAATATATTAAAGTCCTTGGATATCTTATATTCTCTTTTTTAAGAGTTATAAAAAGATTAATTACTGCAATCGAATAAAGCAGAGATGAAAATTTAATTGATGATCCAGCCCAAAGGTATGGACCCGCTGGATTTATCGTTAGGAAAAAAGCTTCTGCTCCTGAAGTAAGCAGACAGACGAGAACCAGTGTGATGGCTCTGGAGAGAGTAGTAAAATAGGGAACTATAGGTTCGATGTTGTATGCTCTGGTGCGCAATCCGAGGTAATAGAAAACTATCCAAGAGGTAAACGGCAGAGCAGCCATTTCCCACGTGAAGTCATTTCCTATTAATACTCGAAGGCAATATATGGTTGAAACTGTAGTTAAATTTAACAGCAGTATGATACTGGTAGTAGATTTTTTAAAGCCCAGTTGAATGATTGAGGGCGTGAGGGCATACAAAATGCTTAAGACTATAAGGAAGTAGTAGGGGGCCTGAGCTTGGCCTAACACTAATTTTTTTATTAGAGAAGCGAAGTCAAAGTTTTGCTGAAGCAAAAGAATGATTGCCAGTGACCAAAATAAATATGGCACAAGGATACGGCTAAGTTTTTTTTCACAAAGCTTTTCCAGTGTGAAGCAATTAGCTTTGGCTCTTCTTCTGCAAAAAAGCCCGCCATAAAGAAAAACAAAGGGACTGCAAAAGCATAAATTTGCCTAAGTCCCAGAGATGCATAATAATTCCACTCGAATGGGCCATTGAGAAATACTAGCCCTGCATTGCCAGCGTGAATTGCTATTACAAAAAGAATTGCAACGCCCCTCCAGGCATCGAACGAGTTGTCTCTTTCCATTTTATTCTAATAGTTTGTTTTATACTGTTTAGCATCACGCATTCAGGAATGAAACTTGTTGGTTTAAGTTAAACAGTTAGACTCTTGTTAAATTCAACAAAGAATTATTGGAATAGGTATAAATGACCATTGGATCCATGCGTTCAGTGCCTTTCCTTGCAAACCGATTCGGAAGCATTTGCGATAAGAATTTGATTCAATTTCGCCGAAAATATTTTTGCACCGCACCGGTTAAGGTGATCATCGTCATAAAATAGACGGTTATTACGGACAAATTGTGGGTCGTTGGAAAAATCATAATACTCAACGTCATGGGTTTGTTGCAGGCGTGCCATGTAGGCTTTCATGGTGGCAATGGTCTCCTTGTCATACAGCTCATTGTACGTTTCAAAATAAGGCGGCGTGTAGAAGACCACACGAATATTCCGGGCTTGTAGCTTCTGAATGATACGGACAGCGGTTGCATAAGAGTCTGCAGGCAAATTAGGATTTATCTCCAGTGAAAGCTTCTGGCCATTCGTGTGTTCCGGAATGCCGACCTCTTTGGTAAATGTTACCAGTTCATCAAATTCTTTGTATTCACAAGTCCGATATTTTTCAAATAGCTCTTGCCCATCCTCCCCTCGATTTGTGTTCGCGGTTCGTAAGTTTTTATCAAAAATCGATTGAATGACCCTCTTCCAGTGATCCTCCTGAAGGAGTCTATTGATTGGGAAGATTATTTGAATTTTTCCTAATACGAACTCGTTTAAATCACCCTCAATAAAGTCCCATGAAGGTATGACTGAATACATGGCTCTCCGGTCTATTCTGTGCCTTCCAAACGTGTTCTTATAGATATGAAACGAAGGATAAGATATCGAGATGAGCGCCGTCCGAATATTGGGCGAACATTCTATCAGATGGTCTACCAAGTACTCTATCTCAACAAAATCTCCGCCACCGCGCCAGAGATGGTAGCCTTTCTGATTAAACTCACTTAGCTCAAGTGACAGGTTATGAGAGTTACCTAGCGTCACTAGCTCAATTTCAGAGGACTGTTGCATAAATTGAGTGACTTGCAGCTGGTAGTCGGTAACCCGATCAAACTGAAGTGTCGTTACGATCAATGCCAAAGCTTGCGCAAAAACCGCACTGCCAACCATAAAGAGTGTAGCATTGACTAGAAATCTGCGCATAATCGAAATGTAGAAGTAAGCCCTGTCGTTCCGAGCCTATTCGGGCGCATTTGCGATAAGAATTTGATTCAATTTCGCCGAAAATATTTTTGCACCACACCGGTTAAGGTGATCATCGTCATAAAATAGACGGTTATTGCGGACAAATTGTGGGTCGTTGGAAAAATCATAATATTCAACGCCATGAGCTTGTTGCAGGCGTGCCATGTATGCTTTCATAGTAGCAACGGTCTCCTTATCATACAGCTCGTTGTACATTTCAAAATAAGGCGGCGTGTAGAAGACCACACGAATATTTCGGGCTCGTAGCTTCTGAATGATACGGACAGCTGCTGCATAGGAATCTGCAGGCAGATTAGGATTCATCTCCAACGAACGATTCTGCCCATTCGTGTGTTCCGGAATGCCGATCTCCTTGGTGAATGTTACCAGTTCATCAAACTCTTTGTACTCACATTTTTGATATCGCTCGACTATCTCTTGGCCATCTTTTCCTCGAAATTTATCTGCAGTTCGAAAGCTTTTATCGAAAATTGATTGAATGACCCTCTCCCAGTGATCTTCCCTTACCAGAGTTTCAACAGGAAAAACCACATATATTTTCCCCAGTATAAATTCTTTTAATTGGCCATCGATGAAATTCCATGAAGGGATCACCGTGTAAAGCGCTTGTCGATTTTCTCTTAGCTTCTCCCACGCGCTCTTCTGTATATGGAACGCAAAAAAGGACGCTGGAATCAGAACCGTTTCAATGCTTGATGAATCATACACCAGGTGATCAGCAAGATACTGTATTTCAAAGAAGTCACCAGCATCGCGCCATAGATGATAACCCTTTTGATCAAATTCATTCAGATCAACGGCCAGATTGTGAGAGTTCCCCAATGTAACCAACTCGATTTCCGACAACTGCTGCCGGAATTGATTGACTTGCAAACGATAATCTGTGGCTACGTCAAATTGCAGTGTCGTCGCCACCAGGCTCAGGCCCTGCGCAATGAGTATACTCCCGATCAAAAACAATATCCCTTTAGCCAGAAAAATCCTCATGATCAGAACTGGAAATAGACAAACTCTGTGGTGCCGAATTGACCGAAGATCAGGATAGAAAAAACGAGCGCATAGTAGAGAGACCAACGAAACCAAAGTGGCCTATTCTCGACCAGTTCTTGAAACCGACCCTGTTCTTGTAAGAAATGTACTAAAGTCATGACCCCGATTGCAATGACGACAATAAACAGATTGTAGTAACCAAATTCGGGGCCCAATTGGGGTTTAGCCATCAAGTCAACCAAGAGATGCGTTACAATATAAAACGCGTCAGTAATTGATTCAGCTCGGAAAAAGATCAGCGCAAATGTAACCAAGTGAAAGGTAACGACTATATCCAAGCCCATTTTTAGCAGCGGATAGCGTACTAGCGGTGTGACCGCGACTATCTGTTTGCGCAGTTTATCAGTCCAGATGCCGAAGATAAGGTAGAAACCGTGTAGCCCTCCCCAGGCCAGGTAAGTCCAGTTTGCTCCATGCCATAGTCCACTGAGCAGAAAAACTACCATCAAATTGAAGTACCAACGTCTTTTGCCCATCCGGTTACCGCCTAAAGGAATATATAGATAGTCCCGAAACCAGCTTGAGAGCGATATATGCCAGCGGGACCAAAAATCCTTTACTGTTCGGGCAAAGTAGGGCTGACGAAAGTTCTTCATCAGATCAAAGCCCAGTACCCGTGCGGCCCCGATGGCAATATCCGAATAGCCCGAGAAATCACAGTAGAGCTGAATGGCAAAAAAGTAAGTCGCCATAATCAGAGACAGCCCCGTAGATTCAGTCGGGTTACTATAAACGGAATCGACCGCAATCGCCAGCCGGTCGGCGATCACCAACTTTTTGAAAAAGCCCCATGCCATCAACTTTAACCCATTGGTGACGTTATCATAATCAAAGACGTGCTTTTGATAGAACTGGGGCAACAGGCGAGTTGAACGCTCAATTGGCCCGGCCACCAATTGAGGAAAAAAAGCTACATAAAGAGCAAATATCCCCAAATGACGTTCGGCTTCTTTGTCTCCGCGATAGACATCAACCGAGTAGCTCATCGACTGAAAAGTGTAAAACGAAATCCCTACGGGCAGCAGAAGATCAAAGGTAGGCACATTGTAGAAAATATTGAACTGGTTTAGCGCCGCCGTGAAAGAATCGCTAAAGAAGTTGAAATACTTAAAGCCAAACAAAATCCCCAAATTGGAAACCAGACTCAGCAATAGCCACTTTTTGCGCCGTGACTGCTCAGTCGTCCGGCTCATCTGCCTCGCAACTCCATAATCAATTAATGTTGAAACGGCAATCAAGACCGCATACTCAGCCTTCCAACTCATATAGAAATAGTAGCTGGCCACGAGCAGCAACGCCCACCGATACCCGTGAGGCATGAAATAATAGATGGCGACAACTACCGGGAAAAAGTATAAGAAATCTAACGAATTAAATAACATTACTTTTTACCTCTGTGTTCTGTGTATTCAACATGTGAGCCTTAGCCACTCCCTACCCACCGAATGATTTGTCCCACGCGCTTTTCAATTGTTGTGCCATGCCTGGAAATCTCTTTCTTAAAGCCTTTTTTGACATCCTTTATGATTCTCCCCCTTACTTTTCGTTCAGGAAAATGGGAGGAAAGTAAAGGACGGATTTTATGCGTGATTTCAAAAAGTGAAATTTAGAATATCCAGGATCATAGATCATTACTAATTGATGAGCGCCTGCCTTTAAGGCTGCCCTTTCCCAAAATGAAACTTTTTTTAGCCACTCGGACTCATTAACCATCCGATGATAGCTTTCATATATTTTTCGGGTATGTTTATCGCGTTGTCCGTCATGAAACCTTACAACACTGAACGTTTTATGGATCATTTTTACTTTGTAATTTATCGCTAGCTTAAACCACAGTTCTGTATCTGGACAGTAAGGAAATCGCTCATCCCAGCCTCCTAATTTTCTCGCATACTCTAAGATAAAAAAAGCAGATGATTGTGGCACCCATATATCTCTTGAAAAGAGTTTTAGCAGACTAAACTTTTTGGATGGTTTTTGTAAGTCTTCTTCATGAGAACCGGTGCTTCCAAAAACCAGCCCTAATTCACTGTCCTCAACAAAAGCCTTCACCACCTCACTAACTACCGTTTTTCCAAGGTAGTAGTCATCTGAACTCTGAATCGCTCCGATCTCACCCTTGGCAAGTTTAAATCCTTTATTTACCGCTTCAACAGGGCCACTGTCCGGCTCTGAAATCCAGCTCACTTCCGGAACATCATCATATTCAGCTAAAACAGCCAATGTATCATCGGTAGACGCACCGTCGACAACTAAGACTTCGATAGGCCGGTAGTCCTGACACAAACAGGATTCAATCGTTTCACGAATGAATTGTCCCTGATTGTAGCTTGGAATAATAATGCTGACTAGTGGCTTACCCATTATGCATTACCCCCAATATCTTGAATCCAAGCCTTCACTAATTCCAACTCTTTTTCAGGAAAAAAACCTGCTTCGACAAGCGTCTCGTAACAGCTGTATAAATTCTCTGCTACAGCAGTCTCACCCTTTTTTAGCTCGCTGTTGATCAGCGCGCCAATCAACTCATTATTGCGATCGTAACCGGGAATTTCATCCCTAAAATCACGCATCAAGTCATGCTCGTTACGCTCCTGCCGCACCTCTGGAGCATGAAAAACAATGCCGACATCTAATTCCCAGAGGCAACGCTGGGCAACAAAACTTTTCCAAATATCACACATACGGAAACTGCAGTAGCTGGGAATATACAGCAGAGGATAAGCAATGGGCCACCACCAAGTACTCTGGGTATTAAAGGGGCACCAAAGACTTGGCGGCAAGTAAATCGAAGGACTCTGGTTAAAATCAAAGGGCCGATCTTGAGTCAAGCGCCAGATCGCATCGACATCAGGTGAATGGTTCACCAGCCCCTGCTGAATCGGCGCCCTTATAGAATCCAAGGCAGAAACATCCGGTAGTGGTTTATGAATTTCATCCAGAGGTAATCCCCGTGGCCAGATACTCTCGTCGGTGAAGTAACGATACACATTCACCCACTCTGGTGATCTTATTTTGCTCCATTCGCGATCCACTTTTCTAAGGTTTTCCACGGTTTCTGATCTCGGCACCCAGTGAATCATTGGCGCATTGTCATCATCCGTTTCATAGATAGAACTCGCCCCTTCCTGGATCGCACGTAAATAAGCAATATTTTTACGCGCGTAATGCCTTTCGGGTAAATCCTTTGCCAAAGAAAAACCAGATTGAATCTGGTTCTCTATATCCAGAAAAACCGTGTTTGGTAAATCATAGGAAAGGGGACCTTTTCGGTCACCGGCAACAATTAAAAAAGAATTTGATTTCTGAAGATGATTAACAAGCTCCTCAACACAAGATGTTGGATTTTGAATGGTTGTTATTGTGGTATAAAAACTCATACAGCCGGATGTTTTTCAAATAATTTAGTTAATCCTATGACTTGATTACCGGATTGAAAAATTAAACTCATAATCTTCAACTACTACCACTTGTCTCATTTGCCTCATTACCTACTAATAAAAAGCACGAAGCGGCACTCGCCATTTTGAGTCAACTAAAATTCAGATGAAATCCCGGGGATTTCCGGAAACATATTAGAAATGACTGGGAAAACCACCCATTTTTCAACAGTCTCCAAACTATTGGACATTCAAGTAAGATTATGGTTTGGTGTTATAAATTAGTCGATAGGTTAAGATCATGAATATGACTACTTCAATAAGACCACCAGTAGAAACATTAATGAGTATATGTGTTGTGATCCCCACTATCAGACGAAAAAACGGATTCAAATATCTAAAACAGTCACTTCGTCTTAATACTAAAATTCTGACAAATCATAAGATTGTGTCTGACCGATTTCTCTTTTTCTCCCAGGAGGATCAAAATGAGTTAGAGAATCTCACGACCCGACATTGCCTGCGGCCAATATATCGACCACAACACCCCCAGTTAAACAAGAATGACGTGGATGAATATCAATATTGGAGAATGCATCTTTGTCTCGATTTTGCCTTTAGTATGAATTACGCGCTATCTCAATCGCCTTCAAGTCATTACATGTGGCTGGAAGATGATACTATTTTATCTGGGAATATTTTGAGGCAACTTCAAATATTGTTCCACCGCCGCCCTGACTTTGATGCAGTCAGCCCTTACCATAATTCAAAATATAATTTTTACGGCTTTGCCTGCGTTCTTTTCAAAAAATCAGCTCTCTACGAACTCATTGATTTAATTTATGAAAAATATTCACAAGATATTCCACTGGATTTTTTTCCAAAATATACCAGCTACACGGTGGAGGCATTTCCAAAAAAATGTGCGTTTCATTGCGGAAAACATTCTTCAAGAACCGATAAAACCATCTTCAGAATCAACGAAAAACTTAAATGGTTTTGGGCCGGCCTAAGGCATTAATCCTTATAGTATGACTGAACACGTGTCAGTATTTTGCGCAAAAAGTTCATTGACTAATATCCAGCACATCCAGCGCTTCCTCATCGTTGAGCACTAGGGCATGCAATGGCAGGTCTGGGTAGGTGTTTGTGAATCTTTGGTACTTTTGTGACTTGAATTGTCTGGAATGCAGTTTGACTTCAAATGCACATTGTTCATCGACAATAAAATCGACTTCCGCCTGATCTTGTGTGCGCCAGTAGCGGATATCTTCTATCCCCCTTTTGAGCAATTCGGTAAAAAACATGTTTTCCAAAGTAGCGCCATTGTAAGGATGTCGCATGATAGGCTGCACAGTGCGTAGTAAAGTGTTGCGTAAACCATGGTCGAAAAAATAAGCCTTTGGCATTTTCGTTAATTCTTTACGCAAGTTACGGGAAAAAGGATGACATAATCGAATAATAAAAGCTTTTTGTAACAGGTAGAGATAATTTTGTACGGTTTCATGTGATAGTCCCAGAGTGTTCGCCAATTCATTACTATTCAGCAATTGCCCTGTTTGCTCAGCTACAAGGCGCAATAATTTGTAAAACTTTTCTTCATGATGGATTCGTGCCTCATAAATATCTTTTTTAAGAAAACTGTGGATCAGATCATTCAGATAGCTTTGTTTTAGATTTCTGTCCTGAGTTAAGGCGATTTTCGGGTATCCGCCATATTGCTGGTACAAATCCCAGTAGCGCATCAATTTTTGTCGCTGTGCATTTAACCAGCGCCGTTTTCGGTTCAAGGGATTTTCGGTGTGTACCTTGTCAGCTAATTGTATCTCATTTGCTGCACGTAAAAATTCTGAGAAACTCAGTGGCAAAATTTCGAAAATTTGCTTTCTTCCGGCCAACGAATCTTTAAATTTTTGATCCAAGTAAAAAGCCGAAGAGCCCGTGGCAAAAACTTTCAAAGTATTCCGATTGAGATCATAATGGTATTTGAGAAAATTAGACGGGTTATCCAAGTATTGAATTTCATCCAGCAAGACAATACTACGTGTCTTCCCATCGGTTAGAAACTGTAACAAATTAGCCGGATGTTGATTGAGATCGTACAGAATGTCGGGGTCTTCCAAGCTGAGAAAGACAACACTGTGCTGAGGCTCCAGGTACGCTTGTAGTTGTTGCAACAAAGTTGTCTTCCCAACCTGCCTGGCGCCGATTAATAAAATAAGATCATCCGTCTCCACTGCACTGCACAGTGTTGGAAAAATGTTTCGCGAAATCATATCTTTGTTTTATCGGATATTTTTCAGTTATCAACTTAAAATAATCGGATATTTTTCGGATGAAAACTGACTATTAAATAACCCCCGCAACTTGCTGCGAAGTATTGAGCTTCAGAATAGCTCTAACTGAACGCTTTCATGTAGTTTTACGTAATTATCATCACTTTTGATTTTTTACATTACGACTCTTATGAATATACAGCAAAATCCACAACTATTTGTACAGATGTAGCCGCC
>CAZUYZ010000186.1:0-3339 GCA_964624365.1 uncultured Puniceicoccaceae bacterium | reverse complement strand
GCTAAAATCGTAAAGTGGCAGATACCCGAGCTTCTGAAGCACAACATTCTTCTGGTTGGAATCCAGGTTTTCAAAGGTCGTGTTATTCGCCGGTGCAGCGGTAGAGCTATTAAAGGCTCGCCATTCAGCCAACGTAATATCTTCATTGCGCCAATCCAACTCTTCAACGAAGTATTCGCGGAATGAATTGGTTGTACTGTTGTAATAGCCATCCTGGGTCAGCGTAACGTCCATATAATCAAAAGCCTGACCAGTTACCACCAGATCTTCACCCACGAGGCGATCTTCGATAAACTCTTGTTCTTCGGTAACGTTAACTGTGATAAAGCCATCCTGAACCTGTGTACTACCATTGACAAACTGCACTTCAGTCTCAGTAGTCACAATCGTCGGATTTGGCAGAGTGCGAGTGCCACCTTCAGCGGCAAATGCCAGCAGAGTAACATTACCACCCGTGCGCACACGCACATCACCATTTGCCTGAATGACTGATTCAGCAGTAATCTGGAGATCGGATGTACCTGTTAAACTGCCAACTGTAAACCCTCCGGCAGCTGCCGTCGCACGATCCAAACCGGCAGCAACACCCGCATTGATTTCGATATCGCCGCCACTGCTCAAGCCACCGGTAAGTGTAGTATCATCAACAGAATTCAATAGTATCAGTGAACTGGCGTTTGTAGCACTTGTAGCCAATACACCATCAACGGTCACTACGCCACCATAAAGATGCACTAGAGCTTCCGCTTCAATCTTTGCTCGATCTACTGTAGTCGGACTGACTTCTACCCATACACTGGTAGTACCAATAAGATGTGCTGCTGAGTTTAAGGAACGCGCACGGACCAGAGCCTCACCCAAAACGCGAACATTGGCGCCTTCCAGAACAATTTCACTACGTGCGTTGATCAATGCATCCACGCCAATATCACCCACTGTTACATCGCCAGTTGTCGAAGAAACGCTGACTGTATTTGTATTGGTCACCAATGTACCTTGATCTTCAGTCAAATCACTTACCTGACCAAAGATGGTCACATCGCCTGTTGCTCCCAGAATTATATTGCCGCCATCGCCCGTTTCGATACTTCCACCCGACAGACGAATAGGCACGCCGCCATACACCAGACTAGCACCTTCGCCCAAAGTAGCGCCGGCTGCATCAACATACTCTCCGGAAGCAGAATCAATCAGGAAGCCTTCACGGTCTACAGCGCGTTCGGTTCCTTGATAATCAGTGAGCTGTCGACCATTGGAATCGGTTTTGAAAACAAATGCAGTCAGCACCAAACCACCAAATTGATCATTTGCATCTGCAGGATCATCGGGGTCGTTGCCACCCATGATGTCCACCGTTGTCTTACCGCGAACAATTCCATCGATGCCGATCAGGCCACCGGCATCCATCTCTACCGTAGCGTTAATTCCATCGGCTGCCACAAGCCCAAATATGGAAATACCACCACTCGTATTGAGGTCAACGCGACTTCCCCCCGAATCTGTCAGAGTTCCCTCGCCGGTAGGATCGACTTCCAGGGAGCTCTCAGCAGAAATGTATACATCTGTATCTGTAACTTGAGTTCCTGTAGTCGTGATGAGAATTTGTCCGGTAGCTTTTATGATACCACCAACAGTAATCGGATCACCAAGGGCATCGTAGCCGGCACCACCTAGAGTGATTGCTCCACTGGTATTGATTTCGACATTGGCCGGACTTGCAGTCCAATTCACAACGCTACTGGTTGCAGAGGCGCCGCCATACAGTTCACCTTCCAGCAATAACGATCCTGCGGTCACGGACACTTTAGAGTTCACTTCTGAAGATGCCAGTTTAACAGCTGATGTAATTTGCACAAAGCCAGTTGCGGATATCGCCACTTCCGCGCCGGCATTAAACTGACCACCGAGCATCACCGGTTTGCCATCGGGAACCGTAGGATGTCCCTGAGCTGTAC
Source organism: uncultured Puniceicoccaceae bacterium (assembly GCA_964624365.1). Classification (GTDB taxonomy): domain Bacteria; phylum Verrucomicrobiota; class Verrucomicrobiia; order Opitutales; family Coraliomargaritaceae; genus Lentimonas. The sequence continues at coordinate 1,384 of CAZUYZ010000186.1, read as the reverse complement.
CGACTTCACCCAGTTTTACACTACCCGTGGATGTTATTAAAATCTTTTCTCCGCTACCAGTGACATCGATACTCGTACCAAAAATGGCAACATGGTTTCCGGCGCCAACACGTACCGAACCAACACCACCGACAATACCTGTAATGGTTAGATTATTGCTTGCCTGTATATCGATTTCCCAATCTGAGACAGCAGCTGTAGCAACGTTGCTAGTAACAAGGCCCGCAATATCGACATTGACGCCACCCAGAACGATGTTGCCGTCGCTATATATCTTGCCCGCATTTCCAGTTAGGTAAAGGTTTCCGGCGCTCGCTTGAATATCAATTGTTTCGGCAACCCCATCACTCACCTGATCGCCAAAAGTACCGTCGATGACAACCGTGTCATTTGCCCGAACAACAATCTGGCGCTCTCCGGCAGAAGTGCCATTTAAATTCAGCTTAGCGGTGCCCGGCAGATAGACACCTATCTTTTCAAGGACTGTCAGTTTGTTGTCAGTGGTTATGTTTATCCGCTGGTCGTCAGGACTGGCCACTCCATCTTCGGTTTCCAATAAGGTTGAAAGCGCTTCATGGGTCAGCCCCGTACCTGTGGTCGTCAGTCGTATGGCTCCTTCAGCGGTGAGAATACCTCTTATCACCAATGTTTTGACAGCGCTCAGACTAACCTCTGCAGCCGTGGTAGAAGTGTCAGGAGCTGTATCTACACCACCGGCAATCAGGTCGCCTTTGACGCTGCCATACTCTCCAAGATCGAAAACGATAGAACCATTAATGGTTTCCAAACGACCCAGAGAATCCAAGTCCAGATTTTTACTATAGAAGTTAACGCTTTCATGCGACAGAATGTTACCATTCAGATATAGTTCCTCGCTGAAACTGGATTGATTGCCAATCGTAACAACAGAACCCGTAGTCGATGCATCAATGTTCTGACGCATAGATGAAGTGGCATCGCCGGAGCTGAGTTGGGTCAGGCCCAAGTCTGCCGCATTGACCGAGGTGTCGAGAATCTGGAATTCGTAATCACTGCGGAACAGAAGCTTGCCATCACGTTGCTGTACAACCAGGGAAGGTTGCACGGTCGCGCTTGGATCTTCGTCGAAATCAGTAACTGCGGCCAATGTGTCCGCATCTGTCCAGGATGCATTGTTCAGAGCAGTTTGCAGATCCAGAATCAGATCCTCCGAACCTGTATTGTTGGTAGTATTCGCAAATGGAAGCGTAACAGAAGCCTGGATTCGATCCTCGTTGCGATTAATCAAAATATCGAGGGTAACATCCTGAGTCAGCACGCGTGTAAAGTCTGCAACGAAACCAGCTGCCAGTATTTCCTGTTGGTAAGCAGCGGAAAGAATTTGAATTGGACCGGTAGCATTTAG
>CAZUYZ010000185.1:0-4089 GCA_964624365.1 uncultured Puniceicoccaceae bacterium | reverse complement strand
TTTTGGCTGGACCAAATGGAGTAACGATCACTTTGGACATGGCTGGCAGTGAAGGTGAGTTCATCGAAGTTCGTGGCAATCTGACACTGGACGTATTTGGGTTTTTCTCTGTCAGCGGTAGCTTTGGAATTCGTAAAGATGCGAAGACGGTGACTTTGGGAGATGGTACACAACGGATCGTTGACTCGTTAACTGTTGGTGGGACAGACTTGAATGCCTTTGCCGGATTAAACGGTGGCAGCGATGATGCGCTGGGATTGGAACTGGCTGGCGTCGAGTTTGGTCTGGCGCTGCTGAGTGAAAGTCCAGAGCAATTAGAAGAAGATGACGTTCCTCGCAAGTGGACTTCCCTGCAGGCAACTGCCGAAACAGCGAGCTTCACTGGAGTCGATGAACTTTCCATCTCCACAGACGCACTGGCCGTTAACATCAATCGTGCTGCCACCGACGGTTCTTTGGTCGATTACGCAGCACAGAGTCTTGAAATTGCAACCGGCCCCTCATCATCAACAACACTCGATATGGCAGCTAGCGCAGGTGAGTTGCTGGAAGTAAGTGGTAATCTGGCAATCGATTTGTTTGGTTTCTTCCAGGTCAATGGAGGTTTTGCGCTGAAAAAATCGACATCGACGGTAAAAGTGGATGGCTCGGATCAATCGGTTGATCTGTTGACACTGGGTGCTTCGGGAGCCTCAGCATTTGTGGGCATCAATGGCGGTACTCCGGGAGCTTCCGGTCTGGAACTAAGTGACGTAGATTTTGCTCTGGCTCTGATAAGCGATACGGCTGATGCGAGTCGCAAGTGGACGGCACTCAAAGCCTCTGTTGGTAGTACAGCACTCGTTGGAGTGGATGCAGTTTCACTGACTGCCGGAACCGTAGAAGTAGCGATCAATCGCGCAGCTAGCGATGGCAGTGTTGTTGATTTTGCCTCGATGGACGGCGGTGGCCTTGACGTTGCCAGCAGTCCGTCCGGTGATAGTGTGCTCATCGATATGGCCGGTTCACAAGGTGTGTTAACACGTGCGAGTGGTAGTCTCACTTTGGAATTTACCGGTTCTGGAGTGGTCTCTGTTCAAGGTGATTTTGCGTTTGAGAGTGTAATCGCACAGTCTGGAACCAGAGTGATCAGCGTTGGTATAACGAATGCAGCATTGTCGTTGGGCAACGGAGCAACGGATTTTGTCACCGTCACCAACGGGCAGGGCGCGATATTGCTGACCGACTCAGGTTTGGCAGGCGTTTTGTCTGCGGATGTGGCTTTCAATGTTCCGGGTATCACACTGGGTGGAACCTTTGATCTGGCAATCAATACTGGCGACGCCTCTGTGGATGAGTCGGTAACGGTTGGAAATGAAACGATCAACGTCAATCTGCCGGCGGGTTACTTTATTGAGGTGCGTGGCATCGGAGTCAGCCTGACCGTTCAAGGATTTACACTTCAGGGAAATGTTGCTTTTGAAAAGTCGACTCGCAGCGATGGCAGTGAAGTCATCATTATCTCTATGAACAATGCGTCGCTGGATGGATTCGATGGCGCCGGTTCCGGAACTTCGTCGGTAAACATAGAGAACGCACGAGGCGTGCTGGTTGTCGTTGAAGAGGGAGTTGCCGGCACGCTACGCTTTGAAGCCAGCGCAGGGTTTGGGGAATTTGATGCTGGGGCGACCGTGAATCTGGAAATTAACAATACCACTATTGCGATCAACGAAACGGGCGCATTTGGCGGTATTAACTTTGAGGCAGGTCCGTTCTTCCGACTGGTTGCCAGCATATCCATCAACTTGCCGGGAGTCGAGTTGGATGCCAGTTTCAGCGTTCAGCAAGCAAACGGTATTACCGTTGTTGCAGCAACGGACGTACGACTCTTTGTGGGCGACAACACCGGGGATCAGCGGGTTGGTTTTGAGATGGTCAATGGCCGGGGCTTCCTGATCCAGGAAGGTGAACTGGAGACCGGGTTCATCACCGGTGAAGCCAAACTGGTCGGTTTTGACGATATCGATCTGGAGGTGACTCTGACGCTGCGTGTGAACGAATTTAACCGGTCTGTTGATGAATCGGTCACGATCGACGGCCAGGTTGTCGAGGTATCCTTCAGTGAAACTGAGACGGATGGCTTCCTACAGGTTGTCGGCGAAGATATCGTTGTTTCCATTGCTGATGTTGTGGACTTGCGCGGTAATCTGGTATTCACTCGGGAAGTACCCGCCAGCGGAGCTTCCAGGTTCTTAATTGGAGCTTCGGATGTTTCTGCCTTTGTTGGATCCGGCCCGGCCTGGTTTGAAAATGGCACCACTAATCCTGATGCAAGTGGTCTATTGATCGAGAATGTTGATCTTGGGATGGTACTCTATACCAGTGATGTGCAGGCCAGTAGCTATGCATTTTCCGGTAGTGGTGAGATCTCGCTCGTTGGAGTCGACGGAGTTAGCGCTGGTAGCCCAACTGGTGAGACTTTTGATCTGCGATTGAACAAGACCGGAGCTGCAGTGAGCGAATCGATACCAGTTGCTGGAGGACCTGCGATCGATCTAACCTTTGTTGATGGCTCCGATCGTTTCGAGTTTTCCGGAGACATTGAGCTGGTGGTTGATGGATTTGTTGAAATCGATGGTGAATTTGGATTCCGCAGAGAGTCGGGTCGCATTGAAGCGATCGCCACAAATGTAAACGCTCAACTCGGCAATGAAAATTTCGCTGTTGGCGTTACCGGTGGGGTCTTGACACTTGTGCTCGAATCCGATGGCAGTTATGCCTTTGACGCTGCCGGAGCGCTGAATCTGAGCGGCGGCGATTTTGTGAATGCATCGGCAGCTTTTGTTTCTGTAAAGCGCAACACGACTACAACAGATTACAGTGCAACGCCTTTGACGATCGAGATTGGTGATCTCAGTGCGGAATTGGGTGTTGAGCTGGGTGCACAGTCACTGAGTGTACTTGGACTGAATGTCGATATCGCTGGCTTTGTGAATCTGAGCGGCAACTTTGGTTTCCGCAAGACCGGCGAGGTCATCGAAGCTTCTGCAAATGAAGTTGAAGCGCAGTTAGGTAATGGTGGTTACAGTGTTGGCGTAGCTGATGGAACACTGGCGCTGCTGTTGAATAACGATGGAACCTATGCACTGGAGGCAACTGGAGCGCTGAGCCTGAGCGGCGGCGATTTTGTAGATGTCTCCGCTGAGGAAGTTGCGGTGCTAGTGAACACCACCGATACCGACTATAGTGAAACACCGCTTACAATTACAATTGACGCTGTCAGTACAACGTTAAGCGCCGCCGCAGGAGTACAGTCCGTAACCGCGAAAGGTCTGTCTGCACAGATTGCGGGATTCGTGGCTTTGGGTGGAGACTTTGGCTTCCGCAAGACTGGGGAACAGATTGAAGCTGTGGCCAGTGAGGTTACGGCTAGCATGACTGCCGGTGGCATCGCATTGGAACTGGCGTCTGGAACTTTGGGTCTTATTTTAAATGCAGACGGCACAAAAGCCCTGGAAGCTAGCGGCAGCTTCCAATTGAGCGGTAGCGATCTGTTTACTGCAAGCGCAGCGCTCGTGATGGTTCAGTATAACGATACCGGAGCGCTGGTGGATCAGACCTTGGACATTGGTGGTGTCAGCGCTTCGATAAACGTGTCTGCCGGAGACAGTGTTGTATTGCTTGAGGATGCAGCTCTGCTGATCGGTAATTTCTTTCATATCACCGGTAATTTTGGGTTTGAGAAAACATCGGGTCAGGTCGTCTTGAACAACGGTGATCAGGTAAGTGCAGACATGTTACAGTTGGGCGCTGCGGATGCTTCGGCTTTTGTCGGGATTGGTAGTGACACGCCGGAAAGACTTGGTCTGGACTTGAGCGGAGTAGACTTTGCCTTCCTGATCGCAGCCGATCAGGTGAATACGGCACGCTCCTGGATTGGGCTTCAGGCCAGCGCGGACAGTATTTCATTTGTCGGCGTGGATGATGTCACCATTTCCGGTTCGAACTTATCGGTGGCTATTAACCTGGCAGCCGAGGATGGCACAGTTATGGACTTGCTGGCAAAGAATGTCGAAGTTGCAACAGGTCCTTCCAGTAGCTTTGTGATGG